>JAQVRQ010000092.1 GCA_028700975.1 Bacteroidales bacterium
AGTCTTCCGATTGCCGACACATTGGCTGCTGTGAATTCTGCATTTATTTTAACTTTACATTTTAAAAAACAATAATTATGAAAGATCTGTTTTGCATTACTATTGGAAGAGAGCTAGGCAGCGGAGGCCGGAAGATAGGGGGGTTGGTGGCAAAGAAACTGGGGATATCTTTCTATGATAAAGAGCTGCTATCTATAGCGTCAAAAGAGAGTGGCCTTGAAAAGGATTTCTTTGAAAAGGCTGATGAGAGACAAGCGTGGTCTCTGTTTGGGATCACTGAATACTATTCACTTAATCCAATAAGTGGAGAATCTCTTTTTGTAATTCAGAGCGATGTAATAAAGAGACTAGCATCAGAAAAATCCTGTCTCTTTGTAGGAAGATGTGCAGATTATGTTCTTAGCGACGTTTCAAGAAGGTTGGATATATTCATAACAGCAGATGAGGTTGATAGAATTACTAAAGTTGCAGAAAAGCTTGATATTCCAAGAGATAAGGCAAAATCGATTATTGAAAAGACAGACAGACAGAGAAAATCATACTACAATTACTTTACAAATAAACACTGGGGTAGAGCAGATTCATACCATCTTACTATTAACTCTTCTTTAATGGGTTCTGAGGCAACAGCAAATTTAATTGTTGATATAGCGAAGAGAAGGTTTGGTCTTATTTAATCTCTGCTGTACAGTTTTACTTTATCAATTTTCATTTTGGATTTCTCTCTTTTCTTTTTTTACAGAGGTTGTGCCAAGTATCATAACTAGAGTTGTAAGTACAATAATCTGGAGTATAAGATTTCTGTTAATAAAACCAATTTGATCTTCTACTGCAATAGATAAGAATAATAAAATTGTAATCAATCCTCTTGGTACAATGAAAAGAAGTGGCAGTAGTTTGTTACCGGTAAGTTTTAATTGAATAGCCCTTACAGCAATAATAATCCCAATAATTATTAAAGCAAGCTGTAAAGAGTGAGTATCCAGAATATCTTCTGTCTCAATTAAAAATCCAAAAACCAGAAAAAATAGGGATCTTATTAAAAATGTAGCCTCTGACGTTATCTCTCGGAATCTTATGACCTCCTTTTCAATTGATCCATAAACAAATTTCTTAATCCAGGGTAGCTCAACAATTTTGTCCATATTACCTATAGTCAACCCAAAAAGTAATATAAAAATAAGTGCCGGAAGGTGGTACATTTCTGCTATTGAGTATATAAGAATAACCAGAAGTATTATAGGTACAAATTTAATTTGGTGTCTCATTCTGCCCAGAAGATAGGATAGCCCTGCCGATGCAGTTATTGATATAAGAATCATCAACACAATCTGAAATCCAAAGTAGGCCATTGATTTAGTTGTAAAGCTGTAATTCATCATAATATATGAGAAAATTACCACTCCTATTACATCTGAAAAGCTGGTGTCGTATACTGCAAACTCTCTGTTTCTTTTGCACATCATTTTTGTGCTGGGTATCGCAATAGCACTGCTTATTATGCTTATGGGAATTGCATTAAGAATTGATACTCTTAAATCCGAAGCCCCATAGTACATAAATAGCCAAGCAAATATGGCAGTTAAAGCCGCTATTGAGAAGGTAGCCCCAAGAAAATGCTTGGTAATAATCTTTGTTTTGCTTCTATCTAATTCTAGATCCAGAGATCCATCCAGTACTATAAGAATAAGGCCTACTGTTCCCAGTAGCGGAAGGGCGAATGAAAGATCCGGAATTGTGATTTTCAATAAAAATGCGGCCTCTTTAATTAACCAACCAAGTGCCAAAAGAAGAATTACAGACGGAATTCTGGTTTTTGATGAGGTTATATCAAAAAGGTATGCTACAAGCAGGAGTACAGATATTGTAATAATTATTGCTGCTGTCATTCTGACTCTCTTCTCGTAAGAAAATATATTATAAGGCCTGCTTGAAGAGCAATTGAAATCCAGGCAGCGTATATAATATCTGTATTTACAGGGGTTGACATCTCTCTCTTTATTATTATTCCGTAAAAGGCCCAAATAATAACAATAGCATAAAAGATATCGGCTCTTTTAAGCAACATAAGAATTGATAGAAGAGTTCCTGCTCCAATCATAATTATGGCCCAGATATTTTCAGGAATGCCAAATCCATTCCAGTTCCAATGTACAAGAAGAGCTGTAATATTAGCAATTGTTGCAACCGAGATCCATCCAAGATAGATGCTGAATGGTAGCTTTACAGAAAACCTTGCCCAAAAATCATCAATTTTTTCACTATCCATTCTCTTTACAAGATAAATTAGAGTAAGCAATAACAGTAGCATTACAACAACGGAGAGAAAAACCATTTGATAATGCCAGGTAATAATCCATAAAGAGTTAAAGATGCAGGTTAGTGCAAAGGCCCAACTTGCAAGTGGAGAGAGAAGATATTTTGATGCCTTTTCATTAAAGGCTGCTATTGTTTGAGTAACAATAAAAATAAGTAATAGAAGATATATAACCCCCCAAATGGAAAAAGTTATCCCGGCAGGGACAAATAGATTTGGGTACATATCTGAGAGTTCACCTGTAGTAAAGCCATTTATAGGCAGAGCATTTGCAAGCCCGTTTATCGCAACCATAGCCGCGAATAACAGCAAATTGATAATAATTGAAGCTGTTTTCATATTTTTTTAGGTATAGTGATTATTTCTGTTGATGGAGAACAATCTGTGGGAATGGAATTTCAATACCCTCTTTATCAAACTCCTCTTTTACTCTTTTCCGTAATTCACCGGCTACTGCCCACTGCATTATAGGTTTAGTATCGCCGAGAATTTTAAGGTCAATTGATGAGTCTGAGAGGCTGTCCACTCTAAGGAACTGTGGAGCGGAGATAATGTGCACTTTCCAGGCAGGGTCTTCAGCCAGATTTTTTCCTACTCTGTTTATTACCTCAATTGCGTGGTCTAATCTTGTGTTGTAAGCTACTCCAACATTTAAATTAACACGGGAGAAGTACTTGGACATATTTGATACAATTGTAATCTCACCGTTAGGAATATGGTGTACTGTTCCGTCAAGATCTCTTAGTGTAGTCATTCTTAGGGTTATATCCTCAACAGTTCCTCCTGTTGAGTTAATGGTTACCACATCACCTACCCTAAATTGATTCTCCATAATTATAAACAGCCCGGTAATTATATCCCGGATAAGGTATTGACCACCAAAACCTACTGCTATACCTGCAATACCTGCACCTGCCAGTATGGGGGCAATTTGAATACCAATTTCTGAGAGCACCATAAGAGTAGATATGATAATCAGCAGAATCCTTACAATCCCTTTAAAAATACGTATTAAGGTTTTTTCCCTTTTCTCCTCTGCCTCTTTTGAGACTTGACTATTTGTAGCTACAGCAACTTTTACGCTTCGTTTTATGATCCGTCCCAATATATTATTAAGGACAATTGTTCCTACTACAATAATTAAAATGTTAACTCCGTGAGAGAGAAGCCAAGGTAAAATATTCTCAGAAAATGTAGATAACTGTTCACTCATTACTTTTCAATTGTTTTGTTTTTGGGATATTTAATAATGTATTGTAAATCTATTTGCTTAATAGTTGCAGGGGCAAGTGAGAAATCCCATTTTACCTCACCCGTCTGTGAATTTATAACCCCTCCGGATAGATTTTGTTCGCTCACCTCTATCTCATCATCAGTAGAGATGGGAATTTGATCTGCAATCACAATGGTAATATACTGATTTTTATTATTTCTCACAATAGTACGCCATCCTGTTGACTCCTCTTTCTTGCTGCCTATAAATCTTTTTGAGGTGAAGTCAACTATCTGTTCGCGAGAAATTGAAATGCCCTTATCTCTGCCAAGAGAGAAGTCTAGAGTGTCAGATGGGCTGTTAGTATCTATAAATGTTGAACCAACAAATCTTCCCTCAAAATATATGCTTGCCTCTCCGTTCAAGAGGTTGTATTTTTCTCTCTCCGGTACTCTGGCAACAAGAAATGCATCCTTGTCAAGTTTTGGAACAGCGTAGTATTTGTATTGGGCCGGCATCTCATATGTTGCAAGATCTACAGAGTGTCTCTCACCATCTGAATTAATTGTATATCTGTTTGATGTTGTGAACTCTGTTGAGGTCTGCTTCTCATCAATAACAGCAGGAGCCTCTACACTCTCCGGTGCCTCCAATGCTTTATATGCTAAACTCATATTGTCCTGCATAGATTTTGCACCCCTTAGAGCAATAACCTGAGGGTATCTTACATATTGCGGAGTGAGAGCGGGCAGTACACCAGAAAGAGTGGGGTTCCCAGATGATAATCGCAATATAACACCCTTCCAGTTCTCACCTGTTTTCTGAATAACCTCCCCTTTATAAGAGAGTATCAGAGGTTTTTCAATACTCTCCGCCCTAATATCGTAAATGGGATTCCAGCTTGCATTTTCGGTTGCATAGGTAAGTCTGAGGTTGAAAAGGGCACTCTCTTTTGAGCTAACCTTAACTAGAACCTCGCCGGCAGGAAGTATTTCATTGCGTCTAATCTGCTCCAGCTCTCTTAAAAGTGAGTCTCTTTTAACTGTAAGCTCTTTTATTGCTTTACTTTTTGAGACCTCTTTAGCTTTTAGCGCAGAGAAACGTTTTGTGTAGAAATCTGACATTTGCTGAAGAGCAGTTACAGATAGTGTTGCGTTTTGACCGGTGATTGTACGGTTTGCCCTTAAAAACTCCATATCCTCAAGGATAACAGAGAGGTTTGAACTCTCTGAGGTAACCTTTTCGTTAAGATTATTAAGCCTCTTTTCAAGCTCTTCTAATTCAGAACTTTTGTCGCTCTTTGCTAGAAAATTATTTCTCTGGGTTACAGATAGAATTGTAAGATCTTTATCTGAGGAGAATTGGACACTATTCCTTACAAT
>JAQVRQ010000003.1 GCA_028700975.1 Bacteroidales bacterium
CCTACTGCTAGGTTCAGAACATTTGAAAGGGGAGGAGTTGAAGAGGCTGTTGAATTTCTTAAAACACTTTCTCCACCTTACGTTTTAAAGGCCGATGGTCTTGCTGCTGGAAAAGGTGTTGTTATACCGGAGGATTTTGATACAGCTGTAAAAGAGCTGAATGAGATGCTTAACGGAAAGTTTGGAAAAGCGGGTGACAGAGTTGTTATTGAGGAGTATCTTGATGGTATTGAAATGTCTGTTTTTGTCCTTACAGATGGTAGGGATTATTTAACGTTACCATCAGCAAAGGATTACAAAAGAATAGGAGAGGAAGACAAAGGGGCAAATACAGGTGGAATGGGAGCTGTTTCGCCTGTTTCATTTGCCGATAAATCTTTTATGAATAAGGTTGATGAGCGGATTATTAAACCTACCATAGCAGGCCTGGCAGAGGAGGGTATAAAATATGAGGGTTTTATATTTTTTGGATTGATGAATTGTAATGGAGATCCATATGTAATTGAATACAATGTAAGAATGGGTGACCCTGAGACAGAAGCAGTTTTGCCAAGAATTGAGAGTGATCTTCTCTCTCATTTTGTTGCTATGGGGAGTGGAACTATTGCAGATGAGAAAATGGAGATCTCAAATAGTAGCTCTTTGGCAATTGTTGCTGTATCAGGAGGTTATCCGGAAGAGTACAAAAAGGGATTACCAATCACATTTGAGGATAATATTGATTCTCTAATATTTCACTCAGGAACCAAAATTGAGGATAGCACTCTTGTAACAGCCGGTGGTAGGGTAATAGTTGTTTCTGCTGTTGCTGATGATATTGAATCTGCCACAAAAAAGGCCTATGATAATATAAAAAGAGTCTCTTTTGACGGGATCTATTATAGAAGAGATATTGGAAAGGATCTAAGAAAGTATTAAGGAAAGCTAATGAATTCAAGAGGAAGCAGATACTCTTTCTTTACCGCTCCTGCAACACTTTTAATATTGTTGCTGGCTTTTTGGATATCCGCCGGCTTTGTTCCAAATATTACTATTGAGGAGGATTGGGTTCCTGCGCTTATATCTTTTACGGATATATCTCAGCTTGGTCACAGATGGTCAATATATTTTGGAACCTTTTTCCTTCTTCTAAACTCGTTTTCTCTTTATGTCATTGGTCTAAAGAGTCTTTACACAGGTAGAAATAAGTTTCTGATACCCTTAATTTATCTACTTTTTGTGCTAGTATCCCCCTCTTCTCTCTATTTTTCAGGTACATCTGTAGCCTCTCTTCTTCTGTTATGGTCTCTCTATTTTAGCATAACTTCAAAGCAGAGTAATCTTCATTTTTTCATATCGGGATTTCTTGCTTCAAACGCAATTTTATTTGAGCCATCTCTTACACTATTAGTATTTCTGATTATGGCTTTTGCTTTCTCTTCAAGAGGATTGTCTGCCAGGTCTTTAGTAATGATGCTCTCTTCTATTTTGATACCTTTTCTTTTTACTTTGTCAATAAGATATCTGCTTTTTGAGGATGCTACTCTTTTTGCTGAGCTTTTTTATGAAAAGATAACCTCGGTCTCTCCGTTTCAAATAGGTTTGCAAAGTTTTGCAGATCTTGTGTTATATATCGCACTATTTGTAGTTCTCCTATCTGCTGTATGGCATATTGCCGAGCAAAGGGGACGATACAAGATTGAGAAATCAAGAACAATGACAAGATTTGTTCTGATGCTTATTGTTTTACTATTGATAATTGTGTTATTCCCCAATAAGATGACTGCCTACGCTCCGATAATTGCAATTCCTGCGGCTGTCTTAATGAATGAATATCTTCTCAATTACGATAAAAGCAACAAGCATAAGATTCAGTGGATTATCCTACTTACTCTTATGCTTGTTGCCAGAATCTCTGAAATTATCCTATAAGGATTATTCTCTATAATTTTCTTCCGGGATATTGTTTAAGAGCAATATCCAAACACTCCATAGCAGCCTTTAAATCTTCAACTTTAAGGACATATGCTATACGTACTTCGTTTGTACCTCTTCCTGGTGTTGCGTAAAAACCTGCTGCAGGTGCAACCATTACTGTCTGTCTGTTATGTTCAAACTCCTCAAGAAGCCATTGAGCAAACTTATCACTATCATCTACAGGAAGCTTTGCTACTGCATAAAATGCTCCCATAGGCTTAGGGCAGAATACACCCTCCATTTTATTAAGTGCCTCAACAAGTACATCTCTTCTTTTCATATACTCATCTCTAACCGCTGCAAAGTATTCCGGCGGAGTAGCAAGAGCACCCTCTGCTGCAATTTGGCCGTAAGCAGGAGAGCAAAGTCTGGCCTGGGCAAATTTTAAAACTCCAGTCATTACCTCTTTGTTCTTAGATACAATGCAACCAATTCTTACGCCACACAGACTATATCTTTTTGAAACAGAGTCTAGAAGTATGACATTCTCTTCAAGCCCTTCAAGGTGCATAGCGGAAAAGTGAGGTTCGTCTGTATAGCAGAACTCTCTGTAGACTTCGTCAGAATAAAGGAATAGGTTATGCTTTTTTACAATCTCGCCCAATTTAATAATGGTCTCTTTTGTGTATAAAGAGCCTGTGGGATTACCCGGATTGCAAAGAATAATTCCTTTGGTTTTTGGAGTTATGTATTTTTCAAATTCGCTTATCTCAGGGAGAGCAAATCCGTTCTCAATTGATGTTGACACAGGTACCAGTTTAACATCGTTCTGAAGGGAGAGAGCATTGTAATTTGTGTAGAATGGCTCCATTACAATCACTTCGTCATCCGGGTTACAGGTAACTGCAAGTGCAATTTGAAGTGCTTCACTTCCGCCGGTTGTGATGTTGATTTCTGATGGAGTTACATTAATGTTGATGGACTGATAATATTTTGCTAAACCATCTCTGTAAGATGTAATTCCTGCTGAATGTGGATATTCGATTAGTTTTAGAGTATTGTTTTTTACAGCATCCAGAGCCTCTTTTGGTGAAGCAATATCTGGTTGGCCAATGTTAAGGTGATAAACCTTTACTCCTCTTTTTTTTGCAGCCTCTGCGTAAGGGACAAGTTTCCTTATTGGGGAGGCTGGCATTGCTTTAGCTTTGTTTGATATTGTAAGCATTATTATAAGTTTATGTTGTTTATTTTAATAGCTCTTTCATAAATCCCTCTATCTTTGGTTGCATCTGTGCTGTCTTTGCCTGAAAGTTATTAGTTAGTATGGCAAAGTAATACATACCTCCATTTTTTCTCTCTACAAAACCAGCATAACATCTGACATTTGAGAGAGAGCCACTTTTAGCGTGTAATCTTCTCTTTTGTTCAGGAGTTGCATCTTTTATGACGTTTTCCAGAGTTCCGGGTCCTCCGGGTTGTGGCAAACTGTTATAAAATGCTTCAAAGTTATCGTTTTTTTCTTTCAATTTGGAGAAATAGTTACAGAAAAATCTTGCAGATACATAGTTTTGTCTGGAGAGCCCGCTACCGTCATCCTGGGTGAATCCTCTGTAAGGTAAACCCATTGATGACAACACTCTTCTTATTGCAACAGCGGAGGAGTCATATGAGCCACTTCCGGTTAGCTCTTTTCCTAATGTTTTAAAAAGTGTCTCAGCATAGAAATTATTGCTGATTCGGTTTGTAACATTAACTATTGATGATAGTGGGGGTGAGAGCGTTTCGCCAATGATAGTAATCTCTTCCTGGGGTGCAGTATCTTGGTAGCTTTGGATATCATATGCAAGAGGATTGCTTCTTATCCCACCTCTCTCCAAAAATTTTCTGAACTCTTCAGCACACGCTACTGCCGGAAATTTACAGGAGCCTGTTAGGACTACATCTTTATCTCCAAATGGAATTGACCCGGAGTATCTGACTACTCTCTCAATTTCTGTAAGCCTCAAACTTGTCTGAGCTCTGCTGCCCGGAGCACCGGTTGTGATTGTGTTATCTATCCTTAGCCCGGGTACTTGAGGCCATACAGCTACAAACTTTGCGGGATCTCCAATATTATCCCCTGATTTGAAGGTGAACTCCTGGAGGTTCTCCATAAATGAGAGGCCAGCAGTACCGCTTCCGTAATAGGGACCAAGATTGCTTACTGCCCATCCTCCCGGAACAATTTCGTTTTTGAAGAACCTGTCATCGCCTACAATATTTCCCTCAATTCTTGTGATTCCAGCAAGTCTTACAGCATCCATCCATATGCCAAATATTGAGTCTATTGGGTAGGCTATGGTATCCTTTGAGCCGAGAGTAGGGTCTCCTCCGCCAATTATATAGAGATCTCCCTTTAATGTGCCATTTTCAATTAAACCTGTGTAGCCAACTCTTGTCTTGTATTTGTAATCGGGACCAAGTACCTTAAGTGCGAGACCTGTAGATATTGTCTTCATTGTGGAGGCAGTAAGGAGTGGCATATCGGGATTCCAGGAGGCTATCTCTTTACCCTTCTCATCCATTACCATTATTCCAACCACTGCATTGGAAAACATTGTATCTTTTTTCATATTATCAATGTATTTTCCAATTCCCCTTTGGGCGAATACTCCGGTTGTTGCAGCAACCAAGACCAGAAGTGTTGCAAAAGCTTTAGCAGGTTTCATTTTATTCTTCATTTTTTGTGTTTGGCAAATGTATAAAAATGGGGCACGGTTTTCAAATTTTAGTTACATTTGCTCCCAAATAACCCCAACCCCTTTAGTTTAATATGAGCAGCTTCAGAAAAAGGGCGCTAGATGAGTTTTCTATGCATAAGCCCGAAAGGTTTTTTATTGAAACATTACCAGTTTCTGAGTACTTTGGTAATAATCTCTTTGATGTTGAAAAAATGAGAAGATACCTCTCTGCAGAGGCTTTTGATGCAGTACAGGATTCAATTTATCAAGGGAAAAAAATTGGAAGAGAGGTGTCAAATCAGATTGCTTCAGGTATGAAAGCCTGGGCAGTTGAGAAAGGTGCTACTCACTATACTCACTGGTTTCATCCTCTAACAGATGCAACTGCAGAGAAACACGAAGCATTTGTTGATCCTTCAAAGAACGGCGGTGTTTTTGAAAATTTCCGCGGTGAGGCTTTGGTACAGCAAGAGCCGGATGCCTCAAGTTTTCCTAATGGAGGTTTGAGGAATACTTTTGAAGCCAGAGGATATACAGCCTGGGATCCAACATCTCCGGCATTTATTATTGATCAGACTCTTTGTATTCCTTCTGTATTTGTCTCTTATACAGGCGAATCTCTTGATCAAAAGACTCCTCATCTTAAATCTCTTCAAACCCTTGACAGGGCTGCATCTGAACTTCTGGATCTCTTCGATCAGAAGGCTTGCAGGGTTAACGCTGTGCTGGGAATTGAGCAGGAGTATTTTTTGGTTGATGAGGCTCTCTTTAGGGCCAGACCGGATTTAATGCTTTGCGGTCGCACTCTTATTGGTCATACAGCTGCAAAAGATCAGCAATTAGAGGATCATTACTTTGGAGCGATTCCTTCGAGGGTTATGTCATTTATGAAGGATTTTGAGACTGAGGCATACAAACTTGGTGTTGTGCTTAAAACAAGACACAACGAGGTAGCTCCAAACCAGTTTGAGTTTGCACCTTATCACGCAGAGGCAAATCTTTCTGTTGATCAGAATCTGATGATGATGATTCTGATGAGGAAGATTGCAAAGAGACATAAATTAAAAGTTCTTTTTCACGAAAAACCATTTGCTGGGATTAATGGCTCCGGTAAACACTGCAATTGGTCTCTAATAACTGACAAAGGAGCCAATCTTCTCTCTCCGGGTAAAACTCCCGGCAGAAACCTACAGTTTTTAAGCTTTTTTGTCTCAGTAATAAAGGCAGTATACGAACACCATCACCTGCTTATGGCAAGTGTGGCAAGTCTTAACAATTCTCATCGTCTGGGGGGAAATGAGGCACCTCCCGCAGTTATGTCTGTGTTTGTGGGGAGAACACTCTCTACTATTCTGGATTCTATTGATAAAATGGTTTCTGATAATATATCAGCAGATGAGATAATAAACAGTCTTAATATTGTTGGTAAAATTCCGGAAATTTTACCGGATAATACAGATAGAAACAGAACATCTCCTTTTGCTTTTACCGGAAATAGGTTCGAATTTAGAGCAGTGGGATCCTCTGTAAATGTAGCCTCCTCAATGTATATCCTTAATACTGCTGTGGCTCAGCAGCTCGTTCAGTTTAAACAGAGGGCTTGTGACAGAATTGAGTCAGGTGCCTCTAGAGATGAGGCTATTATTGAGACTATAAAAGAGTTTATCAATGAATCTTCAGCTATAAGATTTGAGGGTAATGGATATAGCAGGGAGTGGCTTGAAGAGGCAAATAGAAGGGGGCTTAAGGGTATATCGAATGTTCCAGAGGCTTTCAAAGCATTTTTGGAGGAGAAGAGTATCTTTTTAATGAGGGATATGGATGTTCTTACAGATAGAGAGATTGAGGCTAGATATGAGGTTATGAATGAGATTTATATTAAGAAGCTGCAGATTGAGGCAAGAGTAATTGGAGATCTCACTATAAATCACATTATTCCAACCGCAATAAAGTTTCAAAATACTTTGATAGATAATGTAAGAGGGATCAAGGAGTTATTTGGGCCTGAGGAGTATAAAATAATGTCTGAAAGACAGTTGATTGCTATAAAGAAAATATCGGGCTATATACAGCAATTGAGGGAGGATTTCCATTTTCTTATCGAGGCAAGGAAAGAGGCAAATAAAATTGAAAACTTTCCGGAGAGGGCAATGGTATATTCAAACACAGTTCTCCCATATATAGACAAGTTGAGACGGGTGGTTGACAAGTTGGAGATGGTAGTTGATGACGAGTTGTGGCCTTTACCAAAATATAGAGAATTACTCTTTTTAAGATAAATATATTACTTTTAAAAATATGCTCAGAGAAGAGACAGAAGCCAAGAAATATGCAATTAGAGGAGTATCTTCTTCTAAATCTGATGTTCATAAAGCAATAGCGAAAATTGACAAAGGCCTTTTTCCGGGTGCTTTTTGTAAAATTGTGCCAGATTATTTAACCGGTGATGAAGAGTATGCGTTGGTAATGCACGCAGATGGAGCCGGTACAAAAAGCTCTTTGGCCTATGCATATTGGAAGGAGACAGGTGATTTGAGTGTGTGGAGAGGGATTGCACAAGATGCTGTTGTAATGAACACAGATGATCTTATATGTGTGGGTGCTGTGGATGAGATGGTTCTCTCTTCAACAATTGGCAGAAACAGAAACAAAATTCCGGGAGAGGTTATATCTGCTATTATTTCAGGAACAGAGGAGTTCGCCTCAAGGATGGCACAGTATGGGATAAACATAAGACTTACAGGAGGGGAGACTGCAGATGTGGGTGACCTTGTAAGAACTGTAATTGTTGATTCTACAGTTTGTGCAAGAGTTCGCAGAGATCAGGTAATTGATAATTCACGCATATCATCAGGTAATGTAATCATAGGTCTTTCATCATATGGAAAAGCTGTTTATGAGGATGAGTATAATGGAGGAACTGGTAGTAACGGACTGACATCTGCCAGACACGATCTCTTCTCCTCATATTTAGCGGATAGATATCCTGAGAGTTATGATTCAGAGATTCCAAGTGAGTATGTCTATACAGGATCGTTGAAATTAGATGAGGTTGAGCCGGAAACAGGAGTAACTTATGGAAAGTTGCTACTGTCTCCAACCAGAACATATGCGCCTGTAATTAAGGAGATTCTTGAAAAATTCAGAGAGAATATAAATGGGATGGTCCATTGTTCAGGAGGCGGACAGACTAAAATCCTCCATTTCATTAACGGGCTCTCTATTGTTAAGGATAATATGTTTCCTGTGCCTCCACTCTTCAGGGCTATTCAGAGGGAGTCAAATACTGAGTGGAAGGAGATGTATAAGGTATTTAATATGGGTCATAGAATTGAGATATATACAAATTCCGAGATTGCTTCCGAGATAGTATCAATTTCTCAAAATTATGGTGTTGATGCAAAAATAATTGGAAGGGTTGAGGAGTCAAATGAGACAGAAGCTATAATTTATTCAGAATATGGTACATTCAGGTATGTTAAATAGGCTATTTTTACTATTTACTGTAGTAATTTTTTCCCTCTCTTCCTGTTCACAAAGAGCAGAGGCTCCAGTGGGTATGTTTGATTCAGGAACCGGAGGGCTAACTGTGTTGGAGGCATTTCTCAATTTAGATGAGTTTAATAACTCTACTGGTGAGAGGGGCGGAGATGGTATAGCCGATTTCGTTAATGAGGATTTTGTATTTCTTGCAGATCAGGTAAATATGCCATATGGAATCTATAATGCTCAGGGTAAGGGAGATCTGTTAAAGGAACTTGTTGTTAATGATGCTCGATTCCTAACTACCGATTCGATAAATTCAAAAATTGTAGTAATTGCTTGCAATACTGCTACGGCCAATGCGCTTGAAGAGGTTGAAAATTATCTTAACAAGGAGAAGAGAGGAACAAGAGTTATTGGGGTAATTAACGCCGCCGTTGAGGAGCTTTTATCACTTCTTCCTTCTGACTCTTTGGCTGTAGTTGGAGTGATGGCAACTGAGGGAACTATCTCATCTGGGGGATATGAAAGGACAATCAGAGAGATGTTTGAGAAGAGAGGTGGTTTAGTTCCAATAGTGGTTAATCAGGCCGGTTCCGGATTTGCAGAGTCTGTAGATCTTGAACCAGACTATACAGATCTCTCGGCAAATGTTGTGAGAGATAGTTACAGAGGCCCAATGCTGGGTGAAGGTGATGGATACATTAACCTCTCTCTCTTTGATGCTTATAATTTTGATACTACCGGCAACTCAATTCTTACTAGTATAGAGGGAGGAAAAATAACAGATGTTCAGCTTAATTCTCCCGGGAATTATGCCAGGTTTCATCTAATCTCACTTCTTGAAAAGTTTAGAGCTAAAGAGAGTAGAGTAAAGATTGAAAATATTATTTTAGGCTGTACTCATTATCCCTATCTCATAGATACTATGGAGGTTGTAGTTGATGAGTTAAGAAATCTTCGCAGAGGAGATATTTACCCCTACAGAGACTTGCTTGGTGATGAAGTTAACTTTATAGACCCTTCAAAATATGTGGCAATTGAGACATATATAGCACTTAGGGATGCCTCTCTTCTTAAAAAGGGAGGAAAAAAAGGCTCTCTGAAAACATATATAAGCCTACCGGATCCGTCAATTTCAGAAGATAAAATTGATCCAAGAGGAGGTTTTACTTTTGAATTTAAGTATGGAAGAGAGATTAAGGGTGTTAATGAAACATATGTAGTTAAGGAACTTTCCAAAGATTTTATTCCAGCAGAAAGTATTGAAAGAATTGAAAAACGATTGCCGTCAACATACGGCATTATGAAATTATAAAAGATAAAATGACCTTTAAAGCTACCATTTCACCGGAAGAGATTGAAAAGCTCAAAAGTGCCGAATTTAACGGTGAGGTGACAATACTGGATAAGATTGACCAGACTTACGAGAGTTCAATTGAATATCTTTCAGCTCAAAAAATAATAGGATTTGATACAGAGACAAAACCTGTTTTTCAGGCTAATTCAAAGAGGAATGGAGTCGCATTGCTTCAGCTTGCAAGCGGAACAAGAGCCTTTATTTTTAGACTTACAGAATTGGGTATGCCGGACTCTTTATGCAAACTGCTTTCTACTAAAAAAATAATTAAGGTAGGAGCTGCAATAACTGAAGATATAAGGGGACTACAGAGGTACACTAAATTTGCTCCAAGGGGATTTGTAGATTTACAATCAATTGGAGAGAATTGGCAGATTAAGGAGAAGAGTGTTCGCAAGATGTCTGCTATAGTATTGGGAGTGAGAGTTTCAAAGTCACAACAACTTTCAAATTGGGAGGCTGAGGTACTCTCTGAGGCTCAAATACATTACGCTGCTGTTGATGCTTGGGTGTGCAGACAGATGTACTTAAAATTGCTTAGCACTCCAAAACCATTAGTAAAAGATGAAAAGAAAAATAATTCTTAAAAGAGGTCGAGACGAGTCAATTAAAAGATTTCACCCTTGGGTGTTTTCTGGTGGGATAGTCAGAATAGATGGTGATGTTGCAGAGGGTGACATTGTCGAAGTTGTCTCTTCTTCGGGCGATACATTGGGTTATGGACATTATCAGATTGGATCAATTGCAGTTAGAATGCTTACTTTTGGAGAGGTTGCTCCGGATAAGGGTTTTTGGCTGGATAGACTGAGTTCTGCATACAAGGTAAGGGAGAGTGCCGGTGTAATCAGAGATGATAATAATGCATATAGACTTATTCACGGAGAGGGAGATATGCTTCCTGGACTAATTGTTGATATTTATGGAGAGACTGCCGTATTGCAGGCTCACTCTGTAGGAATGTTTCTTGCTCGTGAAGAGATTGCAGAGGCTCTGAAATCTCTTTATGGTGATAAACTGGCATCGGTTTATGATAAAAGTTCATCTACAGCTCCTTTTAAAGCCTCTCTTGAACTGATGGACCAGTATCTTTTGGGTAAGGGAGATGGTGGGGAGGTTGTGTCCGAAAATGGATTGCTCTTTTCTGTAGATTGGATACACGGACAGAAGACAGGATTTTTTCTTGATCAAAGAGATAGCAGGGCTCTTATAGGTAACTACTCATCTGGCAGAAGAGTCTTAAATCTCTTTTGCTACACAGGTGGTTTTTCCATTTATGCTATGGCAAACGGAGCTATCTCTGTTGACTCTGTGGATAGTTCTGCAAAAGCAATGAGTATGCTTGAAAAGAATATCGAAATTAATAAATCGGCATTAAATATCTCTTTGGATGCTAAGCATCAATCATATACAGAGGATGCAATTGACTTTTTAAAGAACTCTCCTGATAATAAATATGATCTTATAATTGTTGATCCGCCTGCTTTTGCAAAACATAGAGGTGCATTGCAAAATGCGTTGAGAGCATATCAACGATTAAATGCGGCTGCAATTTCAAAGGTCTCCCGAGGAGGAATCATATTTACATATAGTTGTTCTCAGGTTGTTGATAAGATTGCCTTTGCTGAGACTATCTTTTCAGCAGCAGCTTCAACCGGAAGAGAGGTGCGTATACTTCACAGACTAACTCAGCCTGCAGATCACCCGGTTAATATTTACCATCCTGAGGGAGAGTACCTTAAAGGGCTGGTGCTCTATGTTGAATAGATTAAAATTTATTTATGGAATCAATTAATATTGTAAAAGGAGACAAAGAAAAAGTTTACGAATCTCTAATACCGCAGATTCTGGCTCTTACTGAAGGAGAGAGAGATTCGATAGCAAATATGGCTAACATATCGGCAGCGCTTAAAGAGGCTTTTGGCTTCTGGTGGGTGGGGTTTTATATTGTCAGAGCTGATGCATCTCAACACGGATCCTCTTTGGTTCTTGGCCCTTTTCAGGGTCCGGTAGCCTGTACAAGGATAACTTTTGGTAGAGGGGTTTGCGGTACAGCCTGGAAATTGGCAGAGAGTGTTATTGTGCCTGATGTAGAGCAGTTTCCTGGTCATATTGCCTGTAGTTCGCTTTCAAAATCAGAAATAGTTGTTCCTGTTTTTAGAAATGGAGAGGTGGTTGCTGTTCTGGATATTGATTCAGATAAACTTGAGGATTTTGATGAGAGAGATAAGATGTGGTTAGAGAGGCTTCTCTCCTCTAACATTGTACTCTAATGAAAAATATTTATTTCATATTTCTTTTAATAGTTCTTACGGGATGTAACTATACGGAATCAAGTCCCGGAAGAGGTGTAAGCAAAGAACTTGCAGAAAAGAGATTTGAAAATATTTCATCAATCAGGTATAAGTTGCATTTTGATATACCAGACGATGTTAACTCTAAAATTGAGGCTAATGTTGAAATCTCTTTTGCTCTTGATAAGAGAGATGTTATTTATCTCGATTTTTTTCACGATTCTATAAATCCGGTCTATTCGCTAATAATTAATGACGTTAATGTTAAGCCAGTAATTTTGGATGAACATTTAGTTATCGAGAAAGGGCATCTTAAAAAGGGGACAAATCATTTGTCAATCAAATTTCTGGCCGGAGAGCAATCTCTTAACAGGAGAGATGAGTTTTTATATACTTTGCTGGTGCCCGATAGAGCCAGAACTCTTTTTCCCTGTTTTGACCAACCGGATCTTAAAGCTATTTATGAGCTTTCGTTAACACTGCCTAATGGCTGGATTGCTATGGCCAATTCAAATTCTGTTGAAGTCAAGAGTGGATATATGAAATTTGCTCCATCCGAACCTCTTCCTACATATCTTTTTTCATTTGTTGCGGGAAAATTTAAACAACATCGAGCCTCTTCTGCAGATAGAATTATTACAATATTTCACAGAGAAACAGAGCCATATAGGATATCACAATGTGACACCATTGCTGCTCAGATTTTTTCATCTCTGGAGTGGCTGGAGGATTATACCGGAATACCATACCCATTTTCAAAATATGATATTGCAATAATACCAGGGTTTCAGTACGGTGGTATGGAGCACGCAGGTGCCACTCTTTATGCAGACAGAACTCTTTTCACAGGCGAGAATCCTACATCGGCAGAGAGATTTGCTAGGGCAAAACTGATTGCTCACGAGACTGCCCATATGTGGTTTGGAGACTATGTAACAATGAAGTGGTTTGATGATGTGTGGACAAAAGAGGTATTTGCAAACTGGTTTGCTGCCAGGATGGTAACTCCGCTGTTTCCGGAAATGGATCATAATCTGGCATTTACAGATAGCTATTTTCCACCCGCTTATGAAGAGGACCGAACACTGGGAGCGAACCCGGTTCAACAACCTCTAGACAACCTTAATAACGCTGGATTGGTGTATGGAAACATAATATACAACAAGGCTCCAATTGTTATGGAGATGATGGTAGAGGTGATAGGAGAGGAGAATTTTAGAAAAGGTATACGAGAGTATCTTGAAAAATTTGCTTTTTCTAACGCTACCTGGGATAATCTTATTGAGATACTGGATAGCTATACAGAGGTTGACCTAAATACCTGGAGCAATGTCTGGATTAAGGAGAGAGGCAGGCCTGAGGTCAAAATTTCAATGGCTGAAAATGGAGGTGTTAAATTGGCCCAGAAAGACCCTTTTAACAGAGGATTAGAGTGGGAGCAAGAGATGCTCAACATAGTGTCTGAAGATGGATTTATATACCCCAATGTTGATGGAAAGGCATATGCTCTTTTTATAACTGACTCCTTAAATAACGATATCCTGCTGGAAAGATTGCCTCATTTTACACCATTGACAAGAGGCTCATTATTAATAACACTGTATGAGAATATGGTAGCAGGGTATATTAATCCTGAGGGGTTTTCTGATGCCGTCTGCGATATGTTACTCCTTGAAAATGATAGAATTGTTTTTAACAGGGCCGTTAGTTACCTCGCCTCGGCAAATATCAGATATTTACAAGGCACTTCTGCTTCACAGAGAGCTGCAGATGCCTTATGGAGAATCTCTTCATCTACAAAAACCGGGGATTTAAGATTAACAGCTTTCAGGTCTCTGGTTCGTTTTGCCTGGGGAGAAGAGTGGGCTTTGCTTTTCTTTGATATTCTAAAGAATCCATCCAAATATACGGGGATAAAACTTAGCGAAAGAGATTTTATCAATCTGGCCTACGAGTCAGCTCTTAGAAATCCATTGTTGTACGATGAGATAAAGAGATTAGCACTTACCTACATTAACGGAAAGGACAGAAGAGAGGAGTTCAGCTTTATATACCCTGCGCTCTCACCGGATAAGGCTGTGAGAGACTCACTCTTCAGAACTCTTTTAGAGAAGGAGAACAGAGTAGTCGAGCCATGGACTGCAAGTGCTCTGACCTATTTATGTCACTACTCTAGGTCAAAAGATGCTGTTAACTATATCACTCCTGCTTTAGCAATCCTTCCGGAGATTCAGAGAACAGGTGATATCTTTTTCCCGCGAAACTGGCTTCAGGCTTTGTTATCCGGCCAAAGAGGGGATAGAGCTTCTCTTCTAATTATTGACTATTTAGATAGTGCTAAAATTCATCCTCTTTTAAGAGGTAAGGTTTTGCAACAGGCAGATCATATAATAAATCCCAAAGCGAGGAGATGAGTAATCAAAAAAAAGCTGTTGTGCTGGCCTCCTTTGTGGTCTTTTTCTGGGCCACTGTTGCCACTGCCTTTAAATTAGCGCTTGAGGGAATGGGAGCAGTGACTTTGCTTCTTATATCCTCAGTTACAGCTTTGGCAGTTTTCACTATATATTTGATTATCAATAAAAGGTTGGCATCTGTTTTGAGTTCATTAAAAGAGCCTAAAGTTCTGCTGAGTTCCGCCTGGCAAGGTGCATTGAATCCTTTTATCTACTACCTGATTTTGTTTAAGGGTTACTCTATGCTCCCTGCTCAGATTGCTCAACCTTTGAACTTTTCCTGGCAGGTAGTCCTGATACTGCTAATGGCCATTTTTCTTAAGCAGAAAATTGGTTTTAAACAAGCTTTCGGTGTCTTGATAAGCTTTACTGGGATTGTAATTTTATCCCTTAATAATGGAGCGGATACATCTGGCTCTCTCTCTGGGACGGGAGTTTTTTTTATTCTTCTAAGCACAGTAATTTGGGCTGTTTACTGGATGCTTAAAATTGATAATTCAAAAGATCCGGTTGAGGAGCTTTTTAGAAATTTTCTTGTGGGTTCGCTATATCTGCTTATCGCTTTTATCATATATCCTGAACCGGTGAGAGCCGGTATTCCTCTCTATGCTGCTTTATACATAGGAGTTTTTGAAATGGGGATAACATTTATACTTTGGAATAAAGCTCTTAATATCGCTTCAAATAGAGTGACAGTTACCCAGATGATATATTTGGCTCCTATGCTTTCATTTGTTATTATAAACAGAGTTTTAGGAGAGCATATTGTATTGTTGACAATATTAGGTCTAATATTGATTGTCTCAGGAATTTTTATTAGTAATATGAAGGGGAAAAAGGCTGTTGAGAGGTAATGGATTTTGGATGTATGAAAAAAATTCATACATTTGCATCCCCTAATCGGTACCATGGCCGAGTGGTTAGGCAGCGGTCTGCAAAACCGTGTACAGCAGTTCGAATCTGCTTGGTACCTCAATAAAAGAGCCGGAGTTAAACAATCTCCGGCTCTTTTATTTTAATTCAATTGAAGAGTTACTCTACAACTCCTCAAAGTTAACATCTGAAAATGAGCTGGTACTATCTTTAGTGGTCTTCTCCTGAGTTTGAGGAGCATTTTCTCTAATATATTTGATTATCTCTTCCAGACCTTGGGAGAATTTTTCAAAATCCTCCTTGTAAAGGAATATTTTGTGTTTGTCGTAAACGAATCTACCATCACGATCAAGCCTTCTTTTGCTCTCAGTTATTGTGAGGTAATAGTCGTTGTTCTTGGTTGCCTTTACATCAAAAAAATAGGTGCGTTTTCCGGCTCTCACCGGTTTTGAAAAAACATCATCCCCGTTTCTCTCCTGTGAATCGTTAATGTCAAAGTCTTCGAAGTACATTTTAGTTCAATTTAGATTTGCCTGACAAAGATAAAATTATTTTTTGTGCACAAAAACCTATCTTTGTAAAATATTTGCATATTGAAGAAAATTTATGATTAACAGAAGGCTAATAAGGGTAAAGGTTTTTAAATCTCTTTTTGGAAGAGTGAGTTCTGATACATTTTCGCTAACAGGCGCGGAGAGTGAGCTTTTATCAAGTTGTGAGAAGAGCCTTGAGCTTTACTATTTTATTCTCTCTCTTCCTGTTGCTGTAAGAAGAGCAGCTCAGGTTAAAATTGAGAATGGTCTCAAGAAGTTTCATCCTACTGAAGAGGAGCGCAATCCAAATATGAGGTTTGCAGAAAATCGAGCAATACAAATTCTTGAGGATAATAATGAGCTTATTGAGTTTTGCGATAAAAGATCTCTCAGGTGGAATGATCTGCAATCTTTAGTTAAGAAAATTTTGTCATCCTTGACCAGTTCAGAGTACTATACAGAATATATGGAATCATCTGAATCCTCTTTTGAGAGTGACTTAGCATTTTTGATAAAGTTTTTTGAAGAGGAGCTTGAGGAGAACGAAGATCTTCACGCTATACTTGAGGATATGTCTCTATTCTGGATTGATGACCTTGAATATGTTATCAATGTTATAATTAAAAGACTTTCATCGCTGAAGGAGGGATCCAAATTAAGACATCCATCTCTTTTTATGAAGGATGATGACAGGGAGTATGCTGTAAAACTTCTAGAGAAGTCAATGCTCAATTATTCAAAATATGTTGAATTAATGAGCGGTTACTTAAAAAATTGGGATATTGAACGCCTTGCAATTACAGATACAGCTCTTATTGTTATGGGTATTGCGGAAGCCGTTGAATTTCAAGACATTCCTATTAAAGTTACAATTAACGAATATGTTGAGCTTTCTAAGTTTTTCAGTACTCCAAATAGCAAGGTATTCGTAAATGGTATACTTGACAAGGTTATTGCAGGCTTAATTGCAGAAGGCAAAGTTGAGAAGAGAGGCCGGGGTTTGGTGGGCTCGGCAGAATGATTATTTTTGTATTAATTTTTAACAAACAGATAAAATGAATTTTTTGACAATTTTACAGGCACAGCCGGCAGGTGCAGGAACCGGTAACTGGAGTTTCCTCATAATGATGGGTCTAATCTTTGTTGTGATGTACTTTTTTATGATACGTCCACAGCAAAAGAAACAGAAGGAGCTAGTTAAGTTTCGTCAGTCCTTGCAAAAAGGAGACAAGGTTATTACAGCGGGTGGAATTTACGGAAGAGTGGCCGATGTTAATGATAAAGATAGCTTCATCCTACTGGAAGTTGATAGTAATGTCAAAATCAGAGTAGATAAATCATCTATTGTAAAGGATATTTCGGATATCCCACAGAAATAATTCAAAAGCTTTATTATGATAAAGCTTAAGATTTTTAATATATCCTACGAAAGGGGCAGACAAATTTTACTTTTTTTGTTCTGTCTCTTTCTTGCTTTTATCATATGGTCAATACATAAACTTTCAGAAAGCTACACTGTATATATGCAGTATAGAGTAACTGCTTCTGCAGGACTTGATGGAAGAAGTTCAGAGGCAGACTCAGAGAATCTTCTTATGGTTAGAGGTAAAGCTACCGGATTCTATATTCTGCAGCATCGTTTTACATCAAAGGAGAGTAGTTTAAAGATTCTGCCAGAGAGGAGGTTGGTTAAAAGAAGAACCGGGGTTAGAGATGGATTCTTTGTTTTGGTTAAGGATGTAAATGACAAACTTATCCAGTCACTTGGGAACAATGTTTTTGTAGAATCATTTACAACAGACACACTCTTTTTTGTCTTTCCTGGTCAAACAAATAAAAAAGTTGCTGTAAAGACAAACTTTATGCTCTCTTTTGCGCCACAGTATACATTAGGATCTAAACCAAAAATTTCACCAGATTCTGTTACACTATATGGAGAGAGTTCGTTACTCTCTCAAATAGATTCTGTAATAACAAAACCTGTTAAACACGAAGCCCTTGTCAAATCGCTTGAAGGTGTGACAGAGCTTGTACCTATCAACGGGGTGAGGTTTTCTGAGTCAGACATATTTTACTCTATGGATGTAGTAAGGTATGTGGAGAAGAGTATTATTATTCCTGTTACATTTGTTAACTTGCCTCAGGAGGCCAGAGTAAAGGCTCACCCCTCTGAAGTTAAACTCTATTATACCGAAAAATTTGGAGAGCCAACATTTGAGCAGACTTTCATCGCACTTGAAGTTGATTATAGAGAGTACAAATCTTCAATTAATGGAGTGGTAAAGGTTAAGCTATCAGGAGAACAGAAGGGGATGCTCTCTTGGAGAATTGATCCACCTTTTGTTGAGGTGATAAGTACACTAGAGGACTCTTAAATATTTTATTATGTTTTGCTTTGCAGTTACAGGAGGAATTGGAAGCGGGAAGTCATACTTGGTTCGACTTATGTCCTCGCTTGGTCTTCCTGCATACATTGCAGATTATAGGGCAAAGGAGCTTTATAAAACAAACAGAACATTGGTAAATAACCTTGCAAACCTTCTTGGTAAAGAGATCCTTTCAGATGATGGGATAAGAAAGGATATAATGGCGGCAAAGATTTTTTCAAATCCAGACTTGCTTGAGCAGGTTAATTCAATTGTTCATCCCGAGGTTCTTAATGATTTTTATCAGTGGCGGGGATTAATGAAGAGTGAGGGTTATGATACTGTAATCTACGAGTCTGCTATATTTCTTGAAACTCCCAGGTTTCACAGAATTGCAGATAAAGTGATTGTGGTTGTAGCTCCGGAGGATGAGAGAGTAAGAAGGGTTATTAAACGTGATTCTCTTTCTGAAGTTAGTGTCAGGGAGAGGATGTCAAGGCAGTGGAGTGATGAGAAGAGGTTAAAAATGGCAGATTTCGTTATATTTGCAGACGGAAAAAGGGCTATTTTGCCACAGGTGATGGAGATTTTAAATCAAACAGGTATTAAACCAGAAATTTAATGGGTTATAGTAAATGGATTACAGGGGCACTTGGTTGGGCCCTTGGTGGGCCAATTGGCGGATTGATGGGATTTGCGTTGGGCTCTTTTTTTGATAAAAATGATGCGGGGACTACTTCCTCAAGAGGGAGAGCCAAATATTCAGGTACAGAGCAGAGAAATAGCTTTATGGTCTCCCTGCTAATTCTTTCATCTGCTATAATGAAGGCAGATAAAAGAGTCCTTAAAAGTGAACTTGATTATGTAAAGAGATTTATTTCTGAAAACTTTGGGGAGGATGCTGCAGCTGAATCGGTGTTGTTGTTAAGAGACCTTCTTAAACAGGATGTAAATATTGAGTCTGTATGCTCTCAAATTAGAATCAATACAAATTCAGCTACAAGATTGCAACTGCTCCATTACCTAACAGGTATTGCAAGAGCAGATGGAAATGTAAGCAGTGATGAATTGTCGATGCTTAGAAGGATTTCTGCTGCACTCTCAATTCCTTTTCAGGATGGTGAGTCAATTTTTGCTATGTTTGACAAAGGCTTAGATGCAGCATACCAGATTCTTGAAATTGACAAAAACGTTACAGATGAAGAGGTTAAAAAAGCTTACAAAAAGATGGCTATAAAACACCATCCAGATAAAGTCTCTAGCTTAGGGGTGGATGTACAGAGATCTGCAGAAGAGAAGTTTAAGAAAATTAATGAAGCTTACGAAAAAATTAAAAAAGATAGAGGATTAGTTTAATATCAATTGAAAAATTAATAGAATGAAAATCAATTTACAGAAAATTTTAACTGTATCCGGATATCCGGGACTTTATAAATATGTGGCACAGGCAAATTCGGGTGTTGTTGTGGAATCTCTATCAGACAAAAAAAGAATGGTGTGTGGAATGAGTGCAAAACTATCATCATTGTCTGATATATCAGTTTTTACAGAGGATGAAGACGTTAAGCTTCAGCAACTTTTTGATAAGATGAAAGAGAAATTGGGTGATGATAGTGCACCATCCGGGAAGTCTGATCCAGCTATATTGAAAAGTTTTTTTGAAGAGGTTCTACCTGATTATGACCGTGATCGATTCTATGTATCACATATGAAGAAAGTTGTTGAATGGTATAACAATCTTAAGGAGTTTGCTTCACTTGAATTCCTTGAAGAGGGTGAGGAGGAGTCTGCTGAATGACAGTAGGAAAAATTCAGCTTGTCACTTTAGGTTGTTCAAAGAACAGAGTTGATTCAGAGCATCTTTTAAAACAGATATTTGAGTCAGGAATATCAATATCAGCTGAGGGTGAGGATCTATCAAAGGCAAATGTCAATGCTGTTATAATAAACACTTGCGGATTTATTAAAGATGCAAAAAAAGAGAGCATTGAGGCGATTTTGTCTGCTGTAGAGGCAAAGAACAGAGGTTATATCAAAAAGGTTTTTGTTTTTGGTTGCTTATCCCAAAGATATCTTCTAGAACTTGAGGATTCAATACCTGAGGTAGATGGCTTTTATGGTGCTTTTGATTCCAAATCGGTACTTAATGCCCTGGGAAAGGAGTGGAATCCCCTCCTAGAGACACATAGATATATAACTACTCCCAACCATTATGCATATCTTAAAATATCTGAAGGTTGTGACAGAGTATGCTCCTACTGTTCAATTCCTCTAATAAGGGGTACTCATAAATCTGTCCCTCAAGAGTACTTGCTTGAAGAGGCTTCAAATCTGGCTCAAAATGGGGTGAAAGAGCTTATTTTGGTTGCTCAGGATACAACATATTATGGGCTTGATCTATACAAGAAGAGAGCTCTTGCTCCGTTAATGGAGAAGTTGAGTCTTATAAAGGGGATTGAGTGGATAAGATTACTATATTCATACCCAGCCTCTTTTCCTGAAGATGTGCTGGATGTAATGGCTTCAAATGATAAGATATGTAAGTATCTGGATATTCCTCTTCAGCATATTAATGACAAAGTTTTGGCCAATATGAGACGTTCAATTGATGGAGCGGGTACAAGGGCTCTTGTTGAGAAATTCAGAAAGAGAGTGCCCGGAATCTCATTAAGAACTACAATGATTGTGGGTCACCCGGGAGAGGATAAACGGGCCTTTAAAGATCTGCTCAATTTTATTGAAGAGGCAAAGTTTGAAAAACTAGGTGCATTTACTTACTCAGAAGAGGAGGGAACCTGGGGCGCTTCAAACCTCCGTGATACAATAAGAAATCGAGAGAAACAGGAGCGTTACAATATGCTGATGGAGGTGCAGTCCGGAATATCTTTGAATCATAATCTTTCGAGGGTTGGATCGCAGGAGAGGGTAATTATTGATTACGAGGATGATACTGTATTTGTTGGGAGAAGTACCAAAGAGAGCCCAGAGGTGGATGGAGAGATACTCATTGGTAAGAGTGAGATTCCAAAAGGTTTTTCAACCAAAGATATTATTGGTACATTTGTTGAAGCTAAGATTGAGAGTGCAGGGGAGTATGATCTTACTGCACGTATTGTTTAATTGATTATTAACGAATTTTAAAATCGAATATGAAACTACTTGAAGGAAAGGTAGCACTTATAACCGGAGCTGCCAGAGGTATTGGCAAAGCGATTGCATTAAAATATGCTTCTGAAGGAGCAAACATTGCATTTACAGATTTGGTTGTTGATGAGAATGCTGAGAATACTAAGTCTGAAATAGAATCTTATGGTGTTAAAGCGTTGGCAATAGCCTCGAATGCTGCAAATTTTGAAGAGTCTCATACTGTTGTTGAGCAGGTTGTTAAGGTGTTTGGAAAAATTGACATTCTGGTTAATAACGCAGGTATTACCAAAGATGGTCTTATGATGCGAATGAGTGAACAGCAATGGGATGCTGTGATAAATGTTAATCTTAAGAGTGCATTTAATTTTGTACACGCTGTGACGCCTGTGATGATGCGTCAGAGGGGTGGAAGTATTATTAATATGAGTTCAGTAGTGGGAGTTGGTGGAAATGCAGGACAAGCTAACTACTCGGCCTCAAAGGCAGGAATGATTGGCTTAACCAAATCCATAGCTCAGGAGTTAGGCTCAAGAGGTGTAAGGGCTAATGCAGTTGCACCTGGCTTTATTATAACCGAAATGACAGAAAAACTTCCTGAAGATGTGAAAACCCAGTGGGCTGCACAAATTCCGCTTAGAAGGGGTGGTAAACCGGAGGATGTTGCAGATGTCTGTACTTTTTTAGCTAGTGAGCTATCCTCATATGTTACGGGTCAGGTGATATCTGTCTGCGGTGGTATGAAAATGTAATAATATTAAAATAAACCGGAATCATGGATTTAATTAATGAAAAAATGTTACGCGGGAAGAGCGGTAATGGTCTAAAAATAATGATTCAGGTAGATTTTGAGGGTGTCACGAACGTTGTCAATTGGGATGAAATTTATCCTGGGCATCCTCATTTTGACAGAAATTGTGATATTCTAACCGGTGAAATAAATGCAGCGGTGGAGGGAGCTATTGCAGCAGGTGCAACTGAGATTATTGTAAGGGATGGACATTCCGGAAATATTAATGTTAATCCACTTCTGTTAGATTCAAGAGCTAAACTTACAAAAGGTCGTGTTCCCGGAACTCCTCATACGATGGTTCTGGGAATTGACTCTACTTATGACGCTCTACTATTTATTGGTGCCCACGCAAGGGCAGGTGAGCAGATGGGTACTCTTTCACACACAATGTCTCTAAAAGTTATTGATTTTAGAATTAATGATAGACCTCTTTTTGAGCCTGCCTTTAATTCTCTATACGCTGCGCAATTTGGTGTGCCTGTTGTTTTTCTCTCAGGAGACAATATGGCTTGTAAAGAGGCCTTTGATAATTTCGGTCCAATTGAGACAGTTGAAACTAAATTTGCTCACGGGAGAAATTGTGCTACCAGTAAATCTCCACAGGTGGTCTATCGTGAAATTAGAGCTGGTGTTGAAAGAGCGCTTATGAACCTTGATAAGGGGTGTGTTTTCACAATGGAGAGTCCTTACCGTATGAAGCTCGAAGTTTCACAAGAAGAGAGTGACGAACCTATTCGTGTTGATTATGAGTCTGAGGTTCTCTATGATGTTATGAAAAAATTCTGGGAATATTTGTAAGCTATGAAAACAAAGAAATTTTTTATTGTCCTAATTGGGACATTGGCTGCATTTGTGATCCAATCTTGTGGTCCGGTTGTTGAGTTTTTCAATATTGACCAACGTATTCCTGCAGAGTTTCAGGTGGACTTGATAGATAGAAATATATCTGTCTTCTCCTCTACAGATGCTTTAAAGGATTCTGCAATTGTTGATAAAGAGTACTTTGTGTCTGATTCAATTATTATGTTGAATATGGCACTCGGACTTGCTGAGGGTTTGGAGTCAAATCTTAAGCTTGACACAGGTAAAATTAAAGTTTTTAATCAGACAGGTTCGGATAGAAGCGAACTTGATAATCCATCTTACATTAAAACTCTTTCTCTAAATTCAGCTGCAGATCTGCTCTTTGTTATTGAACACCTTGATATGGGTACAATGCAACTTTATAAGCTTACAGGCGAGGTTCCAGAGGGTAGTGCAGGCATATTATATGTCTCTCTCCCTTTTAAGATGGAGGTAGGTTTATACGATGGATTCTCCGGGCTTCCTGTTTTTCGCAGAGAGGTTGCTGATACAATTTACTGGGAGGTGATATCCCGGATGGATTTAAAGGATGAGGTAGTTGCTTCAAGGCTTTACTCCTCTATGTATGATATCTCAAAAAAACTAGGCAGCTCTTTTTCATCAAGATTTTTTGATGAGTGGATTCCTGTTGAGAGGTATCTTTATACTTTTAATTCTAGGCCTTGGGCAGATGCTTTTAGACTATCTCAGGAGTTTAAATGGAAAGAGGCATTGGATATTTGGATGACTCTTACTGAAGAGGCTACTCCGGTCAAAAGGGCCTCTGCTGCATTTAATATTGCAGTTGCTTTGGAGATGATGGAGCAGTATGATCTTGCATTTGAATGGCTTAATGTAGCCGAGTCAAATTATCTTCTTAAGGGTATACCTGGTTATAAATCCATACTTGAGAAGAGAATTGAAAAAAGATAGAAAAACGGCTCCCAGACGCCATAGAAAGACCATCTTGTTTAATGATAGTGAGATGGAGGCTATTCAAAAATATTGTAAGAGGTACAAAGTAAGCTCTCAAGCGAAATTTTGCAGAGAGGCAATCATATCTGCAGTTCTAAAAAGGTTTGATGAGGACCATCCTACACTATTCTAAAAAAAAGGTGGGTCTGTAAGCCGGATTCTGTACCCTATGGGTCTCTGTCATTTATCTAATGCAGCCTACCCCCCGACAACGAACGAGCAGTCCTTGACTGCCGGTATACTTGGCCTTGCAGGAGGCTGTTCGTACCCCGATAATGTCACCACCACCGGTTGTGGGCTCTTACCCCGCATTTTCACCCTTACCCTGCTATGAGGGCGGTTTTTTTCTGTTACGATTTGCCTGAAGTTACCCCCAGCTGTGATTTCCACAGAGCCTTGCTCTCTCCTGTCCGGACTTTCCTCCCCCCATTTCTGAAGAGCGACAGAGCGACCCACCTGCTGCAAATGTACGAATATTTGCACCAAGGGGATAAATTTATTTATCTTTGCCCTGCATTAACCAATGCTTGGGGGTGCCCATACGGGCTGAGATTACACCCTTTTCACCTGATCCGGATAGTACCGGCGTAGGGAAAGCGACTCCTTGTATCTCTATATCCCCCTGCATATAAATTAATTTTAAATGAAAAGATTAGCTTTATTGTGCGGGGTAATTATCTCACCAATTATGGTCCTTGCCTTTCAAAACGGGCAAAAAGAGAAAACAGTATTAAACAAGTTGGATAGCATTGTTGTAGAGGCTTGGCGAGCAGGTAAAAACACTCCTGTTAGTCACTCTGAGCTTAATCCCAGGGAGGTTAGAAGTATATCTCCGGTTCATTCTATACCTATGGCTCTCTCTCTTATGCCCTCTGTGGTTACTACTACTGAGGGAGGAAACGGACTTGGGTACTCATCAATGAGAGTCAGAGGAAGTGATGGCTCAAGAACTAATGTGACAATTAATGGTATTGCAATGAACGATGCCGAATCGCAGGAGGTTTTTTGGGTTAACATCCCTGCCTTTAGTACCTTTATTCAGGATATTCAACTTCAAAGAGGGGTGGGAACATCTACTAATGGTCCCGGGGCATTTGGCGCAAGCCTAAATTTAAGAACTCTTTATACTACACCTGAAGCATACGGGATGGCGGAAACGGGTGTTGGAAGTTACAATAGCTTTTCTGCAACTATTGGTGCAGGCACAGGCTTGACAAGAAGTGGTTTGTCATTTGATGTAAGGTATTCGAGAAGTCTAGGTAAAGGTTATATCAGAAATGCCAAGAGTGATCTCTCGTCACTATTTGCAACCGCAGGATGGTTTAATGGCAAAACTGCAATAAGATTAAATTATATTTATGGTGACCAGTCAACAGGTATAACCTGGGAAGGTATCTCCAGAGAAATGATGGAGAGTGACAGAAGGTTCAATCCAGCCGGTCTCTATTATGACCAGGCGGGAAATATAAAGTTTTATGATAATGAGACTGATAATTATACTCAGCATCATATTCAGGCCATTTTTACAAGAGAGCTGTCAGATGGTTTAACCTGGAATAGTGTGCTTCACTATACAGATGGAAAGGGATATTATGAAAACTATAAAGGGAATAAAAGATTCTCGGACTATGGACTTCCTGTGCAAATTATTAATGGAGAGGAGTATAAAAAATCTGACGTCATAATTAGGCAATCTCTTGCAAATGATTACTATGCAGCCTCTTCTACTCTTCAATACACTATTGATAGAGTTAGGGCTACTGCTGGAGTATCCTACTCTTACTACGATGGATCTCACTTTGGGAATATGATTTGGGCAATGTGGGATCAGAATATTCCGGATAATTATATGTGGTATCTTAATAATGGTTACAAAGGAGATCTCTCTGCTTTTACAAGGGCTGAGATATCTGTTGGGAAAAGTTTAATTGTTTTTGCAGATCTTCAGTATAGAAATATCGGCTACTCGTTAAGAGGAGATGATAAGGATTTTGTAGCTCTTGATTATGATATGAATTATAATTTCTTCAACCCAAAGGCTGGATTAACATATAATTGGGGACGAAGTCGTTTTTTTGCATCGGCTTCAATAGGTAGAAAAGAGCCGGGAAGGACTGATATTAAAGAGTCAATTAAGGCGGGGAAGGCAGGTTTGATAAAACCGGAGAGATTATTAGACATTGAAGCTGGCTACTCTTTTACCAGCGATAAAATTGTACTCTCCGCAAATCTGTATTTAATGGAGTATAAGGATCAGCTTGTTCCTACGGGAAGGCTAAGTGAAACAGGATATGTCATTAAGGAGAATGTCCCTGTCTCATTCAGAAGAGGAGTTGAACTTGCTGCCGCTTGGTCTCCCTTCACATTTATGAGACTTGATGGGAATCTCTCTTTGAGTTTAAATAAAATTAGGAATTATACTCACTGGACAGATTTGTACGATAACCAAGATGAGTGGAATCCTCTTCCTCAAACCAGTCAGTTTTTTTCTAGTACAAATCTTCCGTTCTCTCCTTCATCTGTTGGTATGGGAATGATTACCTTTTTGCCATCTTCAAACTCTTCTCTCTCCTTTTACGGTAAACACGTGGGTAAACAGTTCTATGATAATACGTCTAGTAATGACAGGACTATTCCTACATATTTTGTAATGGGCTTTAAGGGTATGAAGAGCTTTAAAATAAGGGGCACATCTCAACTTGAACTTGGTATATATATTGATAATTTGCTTAACAGAAAGTATTTTTCAAATGCGTGGGTATATATGGCAAAATTTGCAGATGGCTCTTCTCCATACGTGGAGGAGGGTCTCTATCCTCAGGCAGGAATAAATTTTATGTTTAAGGCAGCATTTAGATTCTAATGAACTGGATTGAGATAACGGGAGCAATCTCGGGATTTATATATGTAGTTCTTGAGATAAGACAGAAGAGGGCAATGTGGATTGTGGGTGCCCTCTCTGCTCTTATGTATATTATTGTATTCTTTAGCTCTTCACTTCACGCTGCAGCGTTACTTCAAATCTATTACCTTATTGTAAGTGTATATGGATGGAAGAGGTGGGGTGGAGGAGGAGATTCTTCTGATAATAGTGGAATGAATTTAAATGTGACTGTTAAGTTGCCTTTTAAAAGGGCTGTTTATTCAATTATTGCGGCTTTCGTTGGGTTTATTTTTGTCCAATATTTACTTTCCAATTTCAGTGAAGATCCATACCCTTATCTTGATTCATTTGTTGCAGTGTTGAGTATGTTGGCTACTTGGTGGGTATCTGGAAAGTACATTGAAAACTGGATATTGTGGATTATTGCAGATTTAGCAGCGGCAATTCTCTTCTTTTGGCAGGGGCTCTATGCTACTGCAATACTTTATGTTGTATATATGATTGCAGCTGTGGTTGGGTTTTTACATTGGAGAAAGTTCCCAGTCAAATTGAAATAGTTGGTCAAAATGATTACCTTTGCGAATTATTTAAACCCCCGGATATATGCGTTTAATAGCAGACAGCGGCTCAACCAAGGTAGATTGGAGAGCTATTCATAGTGACGGTTCAATTCAAAAGTTAACCACCGCAGGTATAAATCCCTTTTTTCAAACAGAAGATCAAATAATATACGAGCTGGAGCAGCATTTGCTCCCTGATATTAGTGCAACTGTTACTGAGATCCATTTTTATGGGGCAGGTGTTGCATCTCCGGAGAAGATTCAGGTACTTCAGAACTGCTTCAGGAGGGTGTTTCCAAAATCACGCGCCAATGCATACTCAGATTTACTTGCTGCGGCAAGGGCGCTATGCGGTAGAAAGCCTGGTATAGCAGCTATACTTGGGACTGGTGCTAATTCGTGTTATTACAACGGAACAGATATTGCCGATAATGTTCCTGCTTGTGGATACATTCTTGGAGATGAGGGTAGTGGTGCTGTACTTGGTAGAAAGTTTATATCGGATTATCTTAAAAGACAGCTTCCCAAAGATCTTAATGATCTTTTTAGTCAGAAATATGATCTTACCTACGGATCCGTTATTGAGAGGGTATATCGCCAACCATTTCCAAATAGATATTTGGCCACCTTTTCTGTATTTCTAAATGAAAACAAGAATCATCCTCACATTGATAAACTATTGAGAGATAGTTTTGAGGAGTTCTTTACAAGAAATATTATGCAGTATGATTACAAGAAATATAAGGTAAATCTTGTAGGTTCAGTTGCTTATCATTATCAGGATGTACTTGAACAAGTTGCAGAAAAACTGGGTGTAAAGCTAGGAACTGTTCTTAAGTCCCCAATTGAGGGACTTGCTCAATATCATAAATCATTGTAATAAAGAATCAAATTGACCCCAATGAAGATTACAGAACAAAATTCAAGGTATAGCGACCTTGACAAAATGGCTACACTGGAGTTGCTCCAGAATATGAACAGAGAGGATAAGACTGTTCCAGACGCAGTTGAGAAGTGTATTCCTCAGATTGAAAAAATTGTTGATGGCATTGTTGAGAGAATGAAGAGAGGGGGGAGACTTTTCTATTTGGGAGCAGGTACAAGCGGAAGACTTGGTATATTAGATGCTTCTGAAATTCCACCTACATTTGGAGCTCCTTTTGACCTTATTATCGGACTTATTGCCGGAGGTGACTCTGCTATCAGAAGAGCTGTTGAGGCTGCTGAGGATAATTGGGAAATGGGCTGGAATGATATGCAGCAGTTTGGTGTAGGTAAAGATGATGTTGTGATAGGCATTGCCGCCTCCGGAACTACTCCCTATGTAATTGGAGCAGTAAAAGAGGCACGTAAAAGAGGTATGCTTACAGGATGTATTACCTGTAATCCAAACTCTCCTCTATCTGCTGAGGTTGATATACCTATTGAGGTGGTTGTAGGTCCTGAGTTTGTAACTGGTAGTACCAGAATGAAATCGGGTACTGCGCAGAAGCTTGTTTTAAATATGATCTCAACCACTGCTATGATAAAGCTTGGAAGGGTAAAGGGGAATAAAATGGTAGATATGCAGTTAACCAACGCCAAATTGGTGGAGAGGGGTACAAAAATGATAATGGAAGAGGCTTCAATTTCTGATGCAGCTCTGGCCAAGAGGCTCCTTCTTGAGTATGGTTCGGTTAGGAAAGCAGTAGACTATTACCTTAACAGCAATCAAGGTAAAAACTAATGTATAGAAGTAACTTATCCTCTTCACTTTTACAGGATGCAGTGGATGAACTCTCATCTTTGCCGGGAATTGGAAGAAAAAGCGCATTAAGATTTGCTCTTCATCTTCTGAAACAACCGTCAGAAAACGTTGAGAGGTTTAGTAAGTCTATCCTCAAGATGAGAAAGGAGATTAAGTATTGCAAAAATTGCAATATGATATCAGATTCGGACATATGTCCAATCTGCTCCTCATCGTCGAGGGAGAGATCACTGGTCTGTGTTGTTGAGAGTATAAGAGATGTTATCAGTATAGATAATACAGGCCAGTACAATGGCCTTTTTCACGTACTTGGAGGAATTATCTCCCCTATGGATGGAACAGGTCCATCTGACCTTTCAATAGATCATCTTGTTTCACGTGTTGCCGGGGGCTCTGTCAAGGAGGTCTTCCTTGCTTTAAGTACAACTATGGAGGGTGAAACAACTGCCTATTATATTTTTAAGAAATTAAACCAATTTGATATAAAAATCAGCACAATTGCCAGAGGCGTAGGTTTTGGTGATGACCTTGAGTACACAGACGAGGTTACTCTTGGTCGTTCAATTCAGAATCGCCAACCATTTGTGCCACTTAGTAAATAATTTAACAGTGACTTATATGCAACATGACTTCCCTCTATCCTGGCTGCTGATAGCCTTCTCGCTTTATACAGCGCTACTATTTTTTATTTCGTGGCTTACATCGCGTAAGGCAGATAGTGGATCTTATTTTCTTGGCAACAAAAAATCTCCCTGGTATATTGTAGCCTACGGAATGGTGGGTACATCTATTTCAGGAGTGACATTTATTTCTGTTCCCGGAAATGTGCTCAACCAGAATTTCTACTATATGCCTTTGGTTCTTGGTTTTCTGGTTGGATATATTGTAATTGCTAAGGTACTTATTCCTCTGTACTATAAGATGAATCTAACATCTATATATGGATACCTTGAAAATAGATTTGGGTTTTTCACATATAAAACGGGTGCATCTGTATTTATGGTCTCCAGAATACTTGGAGCAGCTGTAAGGATTTTTGTTGTGGTGCTCGTACTCCATACTTTTCTTCCACAAGATTCTGTACCCTTTTGGCTAGTTGCCTTTATATTTATGTTTTTAATTTTCCTATACACCTTCAAGGGAGGGGTTAAGACGATTATTTGGACAGATGTATTGCAGACTACTTTTATGCTCCTTGCAGTAGGTCTTACAATCTATTTTGTAGCAAAGGAGATGCAGTGGGGAATTGGAGATATGGCAAAAGCTGTTACAAGTACAGAATATGCTCAGTGGCTGGACTGGGAGTGGAGCAATTCTACTAACGCAATTAAGCAATTCATTGCCGGTATATTCATAACAATTGTTATGACAGGTTTAGATCAGGAGATGATGCAAAAAAATCTATCCTGTAAGAATATTGGAGAGGCGCAAAAAAATATTTATACTACAAGTATTACAATTGTTGTGGTTAACTTCTTCTTCCTGCTTATGGGAGCTGTCCTTGCAATATTTGTAAGTTCAAAGCTTGGTGGAATGGAGGGAATTGGCCTTGCAAACGAATTTGGTGAATTTACCAAAGCACAGACAGATAAGCTTTTCCCGACTATTGCAAGTCAATATTTAGGATTGGGTGTGGGGCTGTTTTTTATAATTGGTCTTATTTCTGCCTCTTATCCAAGTGCAGGAGGAGCACTTACCTCCCTTACAACATCTTTCTGTATAGATTTTGTCGGTTTTGGAAAGAGGACCGATTTATCAGAGCCGCGTAAAAAAAGTATCAGACAGCGTGCTCACGCAGGCTTTGCAATTCTCTTCTTCCTTATAATCCTTGTTTTGTATAAGGTTAACAATCAGGCAGTTATTGACTTGGTGTATCTCCTGGCAGCATATACATATGGTCCTCTTCTTGGATTCTTCTTCTTTGGTATTTTAACAAAATACACTGTAAAGGATAAGTATATGCCATACGTTGCAATTGCTTCTCCAATCTTATGCTTTTTATTGGACTATGCGGGGCAAGAATTTTTGGGTTTTGGCTTTGGATTTACAATTCTTATAGCTAATGGGTTATTTACGTTTATTGGAATGTATCTACTCAGAGACGGAAAAAAAGTCTGATAATGTCTTGGGCAGAGATCATACTTTTGGCCATTGGTCTCTGCTTCGACACATTTGCGGTGTCGTTGTCATCCGGGATGTGTCTACCTCAAATTCCTAGGCTTTCTTTTGTTAGGATTGTATCTACCTTTGCCTCTGTCCAAGCTGTTTTTGCTTTAGCAGGGTGGTTTGCGGGCAATGCTCTCTTAACATTAATTAGCTCAGTTGATCACTGGATAGCATTTATTATTCTTTCATATATTGGGTTGAAGATGATTAGAGAGAGTCTCTCCAATCCAGATGAACTCTGTCTAGATATTAGACAGCCAAAGATTCTTATAACGGCATCTGTAGCCACTAGTATAGATGCTTTGGCTGTTGGTATTGGACTTGCAATGGCTTCACTTGATTTAGCAGAAATTTCTAAGAGTGCATTAATTATCTTTCTTTTTACACTTCTCTCTTCCGTAATTGGTATAAAGTGGGGTAGGTACGTTGGTGTAAAAATTGGAAAACGTTCGGGAGTAATAGGTGGGTTTATACTCATAATTATAGGATTAAAGATTTTGGTTGAGCATTTGGAAATTTTGAATTAACTTTGCAGGATATGAAGGTTCGTGTATCTGCCATATCCTATTTGAATACAGCACCATTTGTGTATGGACTGGAGAATCATCCCGTATCAAGGATGATAGAACTTGAATTTGTACCTCCCTCAGTTACAGCTACTAAAGTAATTTCTGGAGAGGCAGATCTTGGACTTGTACCTGTTGCTGCAATTCCATATATTTCAAATCCATTTATTGTCTCTGATTACTGCATTGGTGCAGAGGGTAGTGTAGCATCTGTATTGCTCTGCAGCGGTAGAAGGGTTGAGGAGATTGAAAAAATTAACTTAGATACAGAATCCAGGACCTCTGTTTTGCTTACAAGAATTCTTTGTAAGAATTTCTGGAAAATTGCACCAGATTTTGTTGATTTTAATTTTCTTGAATCACATCTGGATGAAAATGAATCATATATATTAATTGGAGATAAAGCTCTATTAAATGCTTCTCGTTTTAAATATGTATATGATCTTGCTGAGGTTTGGATGGCATATAAACAACTTCCGTTTGTATTTGCCTGTTGGACTGCAAACAAAGAGCTTCCGGAATCCTTTTTAAAATCTTTCAATGAAGCCCTTACTATGGGAATAAATAATGTTGAAAAGAGTGTTGAAAGGTTTGCCGGTCAGTTTGAAAGAGATTACGCTCTGAATTATTTGAAAAATAACATCTCGTATAATTTCACCGCAGATAAACGCAAAGGACTCTCCGAATTTTGGAGTCTTGCTCCTGACGAGCTTAAGTCCCGAGTCCGATGGTTTGGCTAATTTCACTCCCGAAGGCCGGGAGGTGGAGGATGAAGTTAAAAACCATTAAAGGGATGAGATCATGCTTGAGATTTTTTACAAGAACAAAGGACAGGTAGTTACCACATCTGAGATAATATCACTAGACCAGCTTGGTTATGATGATGTTCTGTGGATTGACCTCTGGTCTCCATCAGGAGATGAAAAGAGGGCTATTGAGACCTATCTGAATACAACCATTCAAAGTAGAGCGCAGGCAGAGGAGATTGAGAGCTCTTCAAGATATTCAGAGAACGAGACCACCATATTCGCAAATACAAACTTTCTTATTCCTGCTCCAGATAACTATAGTATGGAAGCTGTCTCTTTTATACTTTGCGAAGGTATTATTGTTACAATAAGAAATGTACCATTAAGGAGTTTTACTGATATTCAGCGTAAGCTTGTGGCTAATTACAGGTTAATGCCAACAGGTTATCATATTCTAGTAGGGATTTTAGAAAATAGAATTGACCTTGATGCAGATATGATTGAGTTGATGTCAAAAGAGATTGCTCAGTATTCCAAAACTGTTTCGTTGGGAGGAGCTGTTAACGAGGAGTTTCTTCTTGAAATAACACAGTTACAGGAAAACACAATGCTAGTTAGGGAGAATATTGTTGATAAGCAGAGGATGATTTCCAGTATTCTTAAAAGCGATAAGTTTCCTAGAGACGTCTTTACAAAACTGAACATTCTTATGAGGGACGTAAGCTCTCTTATTAACCATACAAATTTCAGTTTTGAACGTTTGGAGTACCTGCAGAACACAGTTATTGGTCTTATTAATTTAGAGCAGAATAAACTTATGAGAATTTTTACATTTGTCTCTCTGCTTTTAATGCCACCTACTCTTATTGCCAGTATTTATGGAATGAATATAGTCCTTCCAATGTTTGGAGGAATTTACGATTTCATTCTGCTGATTGTGGTAATGCTCATATCTGTTCTCCTAGCCTCCCTACTCTTCAGAATGAAAAGAAGGAGGGGCGGAGGACGATATTAAAATTCTCTAATTTTTCTTAACGATAAATTTGTTGTAGAGCCAGAGTGAAATCATGCTGAAGAGCCCTATTGCTGATAGAATTATCCATAATGCAGAGGGATTGTTAAGCTCATCTACATATTTAACGTATAGTCTTGATCCTAAAAATCCGCCGATGCTACTGCCAATTACTCCATAAAGAAATGAGTAACCCAGATATAATGCTTTTTTATCTGGCGGGGCAATAAGACCAATGTAGGAGATAAATTTTGGATGAGTAGTCATCTCTCCTAATGTGAATGTTACTATTCCTAGCATAAAAATCCAAGGGGTATTGGATATTGAAAGGATTAACATACCTATAGTTCCAAGCCCTATTCCCGTTATCATTGTAGGGAGAGCGGCTCTCTTTTTAACAATATTTGATACAACAAGCTGTAGCAGAATAATTACACCTGCATTTATAACAGTAACGTGTTCAACATCAAATTTCCAGGAAGGATTTTCAACGAAAATGGCTAAAAAGGAGTTTACCGCATTATTAATGGGTGTCATATCCAGATAATCTCTGACATACCACAAAACTGTTCCAAACATTTGAAAATATAGTATCCAGAAGCCAGAATAGAGGAATATCATTAGTATGAATCTCCAGTCCTTAAGGACAAGAAGCATTTCACTAAGTACTACACCTATTGTTTTGTTGCTCTTTTCTCTATGTGGCTCTTTGTATATGAAAGTATTTACAAGAAAGAGAGCAAGAGCAACTATTGATGCCATATAAAATATATAGCTGTATGATTCGGCCTTGAGTATTGGAACCAATATTAGCGGAAAAAGAAAGGCTCCCAGATTAATAGACCAGTAGAAGATTCCAAAACCCAATCCGGAATTGGATTCATTTGTGGATCTTGCAATTGTGCCGGAGATTACTGGTTTAAAGAATCCCGCTCCAAGTGCCATCAAAATAAGTGATAAGAAAACAAGGAAGTATGAGTTTGAGAGTCCGGTGAATCCATATCCAAGAATCATACAGGAAAATGCAAAAAAGAGGACTTTTCTGTAACCATATCTGTCTGCAATTGCTCCGGCAATAATTGGTAACAGGTAAAGGAGTGGAGGGATAGTTCCGAGAATTGCACCTGCCTGACTTTTTGTGAATCCCAATCCACCTTCAATTGGCTCAAGTATTAGGAATACACCCAATACAGACATTACTCCATAATAAGCTCCCCTCTCAAGAAACTCCATACTTATAGCGGTCCAGAAGTTCCCGGGGAAGGATTTAATAGAAGATTTGTTCTCTTTTGTCATCTGCTTCTACTGTTTTATAAATTAAGAAGCCAAAGATAACTCCTTTTTGTTATGAGACAATGAGTTATTTATTTGTTGTTTTGTTAAAATATTCATACTTTTGCACCTCCTTTTATAGGGATTATAAATAAAGTCTAACTACTTGTAGAACAAACACTTATTTGACATGACAAAAGAGATTAAGGAAATTGAAAATGATGACCAGATAGAGGTTATCGCCAAAAATGATGAGAAGCTAGAGGCTTTCATCGAGGAAGAGACAGCTGAAGAGACTGTTATTCCTAAAAAGAGAAAAAGTAATGTTTCTGTTCCGGTTGATAAATTTGATTGGGATACATTTGAAACAGAGAGTGTATATGACAACGATAAAAAAGTCATTGAAGATCTTTATGATCAGACACTTTCAAAAGTGAGCGAGAATGAGGTGGTAGAGGGAACAGTAGTATCTTTCAACAAGAGAGAGGTTATTGTAAATATCGGCTACAAGAGCGAAGGTGTAATCAGTATTAACGAATTCCGTTATAACCCTGAGCTTGCAGCTGGTGATAAAGTTGAAGTATATGTAGAAAACGCCGAGGACAAAAAGGGTCAGCTGATTCTTTCTCACAAAAAGGCACGTTCACTACGTTCGTGGGATCGTGTTAACGAAGCGTTTGATAAAGATGAAATTGTTAAGGGCTACATTAAGTGCAGAACTAAAGGTGGTATGATTGTGGATGTGTTTGGTATTGAAGCATTCTTGCCAGGTTCTCAAATTGATGTTAAGCCTATAAGAGATTACGATATATATGTTAACAAGACAATGGAGTTTAAGATTGTAAAAATCAATCACGAATTCCGTAATGTTGTTGTTTCTCATAAGGCACTTATTGAGGCAGAACTTGAGGCTCAGAAAGCAGATATAATCGGCAAACTGGAGAAAGGTCAGATTCTTGAGGGTGTTGTTAAGAACATTACATCTTATGGTGTATTTATTGACCTAGGTGGTGTTGATGGTCTTATCCACATTACAGATCTTTCCTGGGGTAGAATCAACCATCCGGAAGAGGTTGTACAACTTGATCAGAAGATTAATGTTGTTATTCTTGACTTTGATGATACAAAGAAAAGAATTGCACTTGGTCTTAAGCAGCTTAGCGCACACCCTTGGGATGCACTTGATTCAAATCTTCAAGTTGGTGACAAGGTTACAGGTAAGGTTGTTGTTATTGCAGATTACGGTGCATTTATTGAAATTCAGCCTGGTGTTGAAGGACTTATTCACGTTTCAGAAATGTCTTGGTCTCTTCACCTTCGTAGCGCTCAGGACTTCCTTAAAGTTGGAGATGAAGTTGAAGCGGTTATCCTTACACTTGATCGCGATGAGAGAAAGATGTCTCTTGGAATCAAGCAACTTAAAAATGACCCTTGGGCTACTATCGCTGAGAAGTATCCTGTTGGTACAAAGTGTACAGCAACTGTTCGTAACTTCACAAACTTTGGTGTATTTGTTGAACTTGAAGAGGGAGTTGACGGATTGGTTCACATTAGTGACCTCTCTTGGACTAAAAAGGTTAAACATCCATCTGAATTTACATCAGTAGGAGAAAAGCTAGAGGTTGTCGTTCTTGAGGTAGATCAGGAAAATCGTCGTTTAAGTCTTGGACACAAACAGCTTGAGGAGAATCCTTGGGATGTATTTGAGTCTGTATTTACAACTGGCTCAGTGCACGAAGGCACTGTGATTGCTTTTGTTGATAAGGGTGCTTCTGTAGCTCTTCAATATGGTGTTGAGGGTTATGTAAGTATGAGAAATCTCGTTAAAGAGGATGGATCAACAGCAAAACTAGAAGAGAAACTTGACTTTAAAGTTTTGGAGTTTAACAAGTCTACTAAGAGAATTGTCCTTTCTCACACAAAAATAAACGAAGAGACAAAGAAAGAAGAGGTAAGAGAGAAGATTGATGAAGGAGATTCTACTCAAAAGGCTGTTAAGAAACTTAAAGCAAATCTTGAAAAGACAACACTTGGCGATATTAGCGAACTAGCAGCTCTTAAGAGCGAAATGGAAAGCAAAGAAGAGGCCGAAAACAATTAATGAACTTTACACTGACAACTTTGGGTACTGCTTCGGCACTACCTACGGTGAACAGGTATCCAAGCGCTCATGTTCTAAATGTTCATGAGCGTTTGTTCTTAATTGACTGCGGAGAGGGATGCCAGATGCAGCTTAGAAGATATGGGTTTTCGTTTCTTAAAATTAACGAGATATTCATAACACACGTTCACGGAGACCACATATTCGGTCTCTATGGGCTTCTCTCGACTATGTCATTACTTGGAAGAAGTGCAGATCTCTATATATATGCTCCGGATACTTTTTCATCAATTTTAGAATCTTTAATTCTCCATTTTGGAGCTCAATTTAAATATCAGGTCATTCATAAAGTTGTCTCCGGCAATCTACCACAAAAGATTTTCGATACAAAGAGTGTTGAGGTAATATCTTTTCCGTTGAATCACCGAACTTCTTGCTATGGCTATTATTTTAAAGAGAAACAACCACTAAGGAATGTTCATAAATTTTTAATTGAAAAGTATAATCTCTCTTTAAGGGAGATAGCAATACTTAAGGGAGGTACTGATGTCTTGAGGGAAAATGGTGAAGTTTTATTGTATGATGAACTTACCTATACTCCTTATATACCAAGATCTTTTGCATACTGTTCAGATACAGCCCCATTCCCACAATTAGAAGAGTGGGTAAGAGGTGTAGATCTTTTGTATCACGAGGCTACTTTCCTGGAGGATAATAAAAAAACAGCGCAATTAACTTATCACTCTACAGCAAAAAATGCTGCTACAGTTGCGAAAAACTCAGGTGCAAAAAGATTAATTATTGGTCATTTCTCTTCCAGATATAAAGATTTATCCCTGTATGAAAAAGAGGCAAAAGAGATTTTTTCAGAAAGTTATATTGCAAAAGAGGGCATAGTTATTGAAATACCAGTTAAGAAATAAGCTAATATGAAAAATAGATTAACACCAGTTTTACTAACAATAGCTTTGACGCTATCTTCTATTACTCTCTTTGCTCAAAACCACTCATCTCTTGGAGGTCATATAAATAAATTTGGTCAGGCGCTTTTCTATATTAATCAATACTATATTGATACTGTTAATAACGAAAACCTTGTTGGAAATGCAATTAAAGAGGTTTTAAGTCAACTTGATCCACACTCCTCTTATATTTCATCATCTGAAGTAAAGGCTATGAATGAACCTCTTGAAGGAAACTTTGAGGGTGTAGGGATAGAGTTTTCAATTATTAGAGATACTCTAACTGTGGTTAATCCGGTATCAGGAGGTCCGAGTGAGAGAGTTGGTATAAGAGCAGGAGATAAGATTGTTGTAGTGGATGGGGAGAAAATTGCATCTACAAATCTCACTAATGAAAGGGTATACAAATATCTGAGAGGTGCTAAGGGCACCAGAGTAAAACTGGGAGTATTAAGAAGGGGGGTAGAGGATGAACTATCTTTTGAAGTGGTTAGAGACAAGATTCCTATTAATAGTGTTGACGTTGTCTATGAGCCTGCAAAAGGTATTTTGTATATTAAACTTAGTAGATTCTCAGCTACATCTGCAGAGGAGATTTCATCAGCCGTAAGGGCATTTGGAGAGAGAAAATGGAGTGGTGTAGTACTCGATCTAAGAGGTAACACTGGTGGATATCTTGGAACAGCCTTTGAAATTACCAATATGTTTTTGGAGAAGGGGCAAACAATTGTATATACTGAAGGGAGAAGTATTCCCAAAATGGTGGAGTATGCGAATGGAAATGGACTATTTAAAAACGAGAAACTTGCAGTTCTTATTGACGAGGGATCAGCCTCAGCAAGCGAAATACTTGCCGGAGCTGTTCAGGATTGGGACAGGGGTGTTATAATTGGAAGAAGATCATTTGGCAAAGGTCTTGTGCAACAAATGCTTCCCTTGCCTGATGGTTCACAAATGAGATTAACTATAGCTAGATATCATACTCCATCGGGAAGGGTAATACAATCTCCATACGAGGAGGGAGCTGCTGACAAATATTACAGATCTCTTTATGAGAGATATTCCAGAGGTGAGTATTTTAGCAGAGATAGTATACATTTTCCGGATTCGCTTAAATATAAAACTTTAGTTAAAGAGAGAGAGGTGTATGGTGGAGGCGGAATAATGCCCGATATTTTTATCCCAGCTGACACAACCGGCTACTCAAACTATTATGGTACAATCGCCAGAAAAGGAATCATTTTGGATTATATGAACGATCTATCTGATAAAAATAGAGATAATTGGAAAGCTACCTTTAATGATTTTGATACTTTTGTCAAAGAATTTGATTTTGATAGAGCAATTCTCTATGGTTTAGCTGATTATGCAGAGATGAGAGGTGTCCCAAAAAGCCCAGAACAATTTGAAATATCTAAAAAAGAGATTGAAATTTTTGTTAAGGCTTTAGCTGCCAGATCTCTTTTTGGAGCAGAGGGATATTACCGCATTGTAAATTTTGGAGGTGACGAGGTGTTTGAGGTTGGTCTTAAAGAGGTTATCGGATATTAAGTCTGTTGAGTGCTCTTTGGTAAGCTTTTGCCTTTTTGTTGTGCTCAGAGAGTGTCTCTGAAAAGGAATGTGTTCCATCAAGAGTCTCCTTTGCACAGAAGTAGAGATATTTGTGTTTAGAGCTGTTTAGCACACCGTCAATTGCTTCCGTTGGAGGAATCGTGATTGGTCCTGGAGGTAATCCTTTAATCTTGTATGTATTATACGGCGAATCTGTTTCAAGATGCTTGTAGAGAATGCGTTTAAGAGCAAAGTCTCCAAGAGCATATTTAACAGTAGGATCTGCTTGTAGTGGCATCCCTTTTTTTATTCTGTTCAGATAGACACCGGCAATTATCTGGTATTCACCCTTAATATTACTCTCTTCTGAAACTATTGACGCAAGCGTAATAACTTGTTGTGGAGTTAACCCCATTTTCAATGCTTTTTGTTCTCTATCTCCTTTCCAAAAAAGATCATACTCTCTCTTAAATCTTATGGCTATCTCTTTTGGAGAGGCTGTCCAGAACATCTGATATGTGTTTGGAATAAACATTCCAATAAAATTCTTACTATCAAAACCCATTGATTCAGCAATAGAATCATTATTTAGCATATTAAGGAGAGATAGTGAATCTGACCTCATACTTTTTGAGAGAATTGCTGCCAGTCTCTCTTTGGTTCTGATATTTCCTGATAGTGTTATATTTACAGGAGTCTGCCATCCATATTTAACCATTCTTGCAATTTCCCTGTTCCCCATCCCGAGGACCAATTTATATCTGCCAGGTTCTGCAACAGATAGTTTCTCCATTTTGGCTGCAGTTCTGAGGGATTTTGTTTTCCTTAATAATCCGGATGAGTCAATTAATTCAAAAAAATCTTCAGGTGTGCTCTTTTCATATATGTAAATGTATCCCTCTTTGTATATATTATCCCTGTAGAGGGTATTGTAAATATTAAGCAGCAAAAATCCGGCTGCAATAAAGAGGAGACCGGCCGTTACCGCAACAAATTTTCTCGTCATCACTTACCTTAGTTTTAATATTGTACCAGGCACTGGCTCATCGCCTGCCTTTAATTTATTCATCTTTCTGAGATGTTTTAGCTTTATGGCATATCTTTGAGAAAGTTCCAGTGTTGTTTCACCTGCATCTACAACGTGACTGGTAAGCATTGGCTCTGCTCTTCTCTTTTTGCCCTCAAGATAAACGATACTTCCCGGAATTAGAGATGAGCCTCTTTCTGCATCATTGAATCTTTGTAGCTCACGTTTGAAGAGTTTAAAGTCAGAAGCAAGGGATTCCCAGCTTTCTCCCTCTGCTGAAATTACATAAGGGACACCATTCTTTTCCAGAATTTTTCTGGAGAGTGAGATTTGATATAGTGAGGTGCCTGAGGGAATAAGATACTCTCTCTCTTGCTCAAGTTGAGAAGGTGGCGGTGGAGTAAAGCCAGCTATATTATCATATTTGTACAACTGGAAATCTTCGATAATTTTAATAAGGAGTTGTGGGTATGAAGGATTAGTTGCATATCCTGCTTTTTTGAGGCCATAGGCCCATCCTTTGTAATCTTGAGGATCCAGATCAAATAGAAATTTATATCTGTCCCTGAATCTTAAAAATTCTGAATGGTCTCTGAATGAGTCTTCTGCTATGTTATATTTTCTGAAACACTCATTTTTTTCATCATCATCCTGATAAATTCTTTTACCATCCCAGTTATGACATTTAATACCAAAATGGTTATTGCCCTCTCGGGCCAGTCTGGAGTTACCATCACCAGACTCAAGACAAGCCTGCGCAAGAGTAATACTTGCAGGAATGCCGTACTTATGCATATTCTTTATTGCAAGCTCTTTATATGTTTCAATATATTGAATCCTTGGTATTCTTTGTGCCTCCATAACGTATGTAAACAGCAAAGTAGCCATAAGAGTCAAAATACCCTTTTGTAAATAATTCATAGTGGAAATGTCTCAGTTGTGCAAAATTACTAAATTTGTGTTATTCTAAATAATTGAATGATGAGCAATAAAACAATCAGCATAACATACAAAGAGTTTTTAAAAGGTGAGGGGCTTGATCAAATGGATAGAGAGTTGTTGTCAAAAGCAGTTGATGCGGCAGGCTCTTCTTATGCTCCATATTCAAATTTTAATGTTGGGGCGGCTGTAAGACTTGCGAATGGAGAGATAATATCTGCTAGTAATCAAGAAAATGCGGCTTTCCCATCTGGTCTCTGTGCTGAAAGGGTAGCTATATTTTATGCACACGCCAGATATCCTGAATCCCCCATTGAATCTATTGCGGTTACCGCTTCTGTTGATGGTCATATATGTGAAGATCCAACTTACCCCTGTGGAGCGTGCAGACAGGTAATGGCCGAATCGGAAATAAGAGCAGGGAAACCGATAAAAATAATCATTGGAGGAGAGAAAGTTACACAGGTTATGGAGGGTGTCTCATCTTTTCTGCCATTTACTTTTAACAATCTACCGAAGAGATAATTTCAGCAGATTGAATTTTTGTATTATCTTTGTGCCGGGGTAAGTCATATACGACCAGCTCCCACTGAACTCCCCCAGGGCCGGAAGGCAGCAAGGGTAGGTGGTTGTAGCGGTGCGATATATTCAGCTTGCCCCTTTTTTATTTCATATTATCGTGAAGATTGCAGTTGGACTTTCAGGCGGAGTTGATTCCAGTGTAGCCGCTCTTCTTCTGAAGGAGGCGGGGCACGAAGTTATTGGTATGTTTATGCAGAACTGGCATAATACAACTGGCACCTTGCATGGTGATTGTCCCTGGAAAGATGATTTGACCATTGCTAAACTGGTTGCAAAAAAGCTTGGTATCCCATTCTATTTTGTTGATTTAAGTTCAACCTACTCTGAAAGAGTGGTCGATTATATGTTCAACGAGTATTCAAAAGGCAGAACTCCTAATCCGGATGTATTATGTAATAGAGAGATCAAATTTGAAGCCTTTCTTAAAAAGGCTTTTGAGCTTGGTGCAGAGTATGTTGCAACTGGTCACTATTGCATTAAAAAGAGTATTATAAACGAGGAGGGTGAAGTTGTTCACAGGCTTCTTGCTGGTACTGATCCCAATAAGGATCAAAGTTATTTTTTATGTCAGCTCAGTCAGGAGCAACTCTCCAAAGCTCTATTCCCGATAGGTGAGCTGCTTAAACCTCAAGTAAGAGAATTAGCAGCAAAAGCCGGATTACCATCGGCGGATAAGAAGGACTCACAGGGTATATGTTTTGTTGGAAAGATTGATCTGCCTGTTTTTTTGCAACAAAAACTTGCATCAAAATCTGGTGATGTTATAGAGGTTTATAAAGAATTTTATAGTGATAATATACTAACTGAGTACAATAAAAAGGGATATGACTTTGTTAATGAAGAGAATATCTCTCTAATGGTTGAACCATATCAATACTCTAAAACATCCGGGAAAAAAATTGGAGAGCATCAGGGAGCTCATTTTTATACAGTTGGTCAGAGAAAGGGTTTAAATATAGGCGGACATATTGAGCCACTCTTTGTAATTGGTACCGATGTTGAGACCAATTTAATATTTACTGGTGAGGGCCAGAGTCACCCAGGATTATACAGAAAGGGGCTATTTATTTCATCAGATGAAATTCACAATGTCAGAGAAGATCTTGCAATGAAGCCCGGAGATGTTAGGGATTTTCTTTTAAGGATTAGATATAGACAACCTTTGCAAAATGCCAGGTTATTCAGAAAGGAGGAGGGACTATATATCATTTTTGATAATCCTCAAAGGGGTATTACTCCTGGCCAGTTCGCCGCCTGGTATTCAGGCGACGAATTAGTAGGCTCAGGTGTAATTAAATAGCCAAATTTGTCATCTCACTTGTGAATCCCAATCCTTTAGTAGGATATTTGAAGAGCCAAAAGACAGGCTCTGTCTCTCCTGATGTATAGCTCCAAATTGATTCATAATTCTTTTTACTCTCCCCCATATTCTCAATTTCTCGCAGATAGGAGGCTATTGATCTGTTTTCCGTAATATAAACATCTCCCATTTGGTCGATAATTGGGCTGTGTCTTCTAGTTCTATCGTGGTCAAACTTAAGTATTCTCTCTCCGTTACGTGTTATTCCCACCATTTGGAAGGTCATACTTTTGCCAATTGCCGGTAGATTGAGTACATTTCTGTCTGTGGGAAGAAATGGAATATCGTGCTTTCTCATAAACTCTTTAATGCCTTTTGCAAGGTCCTCTCCGGATAGAAATATGTGATTAAGCTCTTTCTCCTGCTCAGGTGTAAGTTTTCCAATTCTCTTCTCTTCATTTGCCTCCTGAAGCGACCTGCTGTTAGGTGTAAAGAGACTTCTGTTTTCTGCAAATCCTTTTACTGAAAATGTATAATAGGTAATAACTCCCATTGAATTAAGTATTTGCCTGAGTTTTGCAGTATGACCTCTTCTTGATGCTGCGGCATTGAATACCAGTTGATTTGAGATTGTCCATCCGGCAGATATAATTGACTTAATAGCTTTTTTAGCTTCAGGAGTAACCTCAAGTGGTGATTGGAAATGTGTTTGAATTACAAATTGGCATATTCCCACTTTTGTACCTCTCTCTCTAAAATCTTTTATTATTGAAACTAGCTCTTCATCAATTCTGGTGGGTAGATAAGCTAGTAGTCTTGATCCTAGTCTAACTCTCTGTAATTCCGCAAACTTAGCACCAGGCTCTCTCCCTTTATTATCTTCTCGTTTGGCTTTAGCCATAGTTAAGACAGCCTCTAAAACCTTTTTAAGATTTTTGTTGCTTGTCATAAGAGCATCTCCCCCTGTGATTAGTATATCTCTTAGTTGAGAGTCTTCACGAAAGTAATTCATTAATCTTTCTAGTCTTGTTTCCCATTGCTCTTTTGGCTTAAGATCATCAAGTTCAAAATTGAGCCTCTCTCTTTGGAAATCATACATCCTCTGACAAGATGCGCACAATCCACCGCAACTTCTTCCTCTGGTTTCAGGAATAACAATTGCTACTTCCGGGTATCTTCTGTGAATACTATGGCTCTCCGGTAATAGCCATCCTGCAGCATTAGGCTTTCCTGGTTCAACAATATCTTCTCTCTCCCACGCTTTAATATTACCATAAGTATCCACAAGAGACTCTGTATACAGAATGTAGCTTCTTATTGTATGATCGTCAAAACCGCTCTCCTCTGTATTGAGCAGAGATAAATAATATGGAGTTACAAAGAATGGGATCCCTTTGTTCTTTGCTTTGTTCAGGATTTTCATAACCCTGACAGGGAGAGACTCTTCTAAAAAATGATTTAGTTCACCCGGAGTTCTTGCAGCCATTGATAGATGGAACCTGAAATCATTCCACCACTCTTCAACTTTTTTTATTTTATCCTCTTCTGATAATCCCGGATTAAAAGTGTATCGGGAGTTAATGTGACCTCTTTTCTCAATTTTTCTTACTAGCAACCTAACAAGTCTCTCCTTAACTTCCTCTCTCTTTTCTCGAATCTCTTTGTCCAATCCTGTAGGCCACCTTTTCATCCATCCTCTAACCTTTGAATCAGAAGGATTCTTAATTTTTTTTGTGCCATCTGCTATAAGAAATAGATTAAGAAGATCTTCAAAAACATCTGTTTTTGAATAGTTATTCGAGAATTCTCTTAAAAAGTTCCATAATAGTGTTAAGGTTTCAATATATACCTTCTCACCTTTTGATAATTCGAAAATTATTTTGTTCTCATTTTCACTCATTGTAAGGATAGTCTTGGCACACCTTACTGATTCCTCCGATATGTTCTCTTCAATCTTCAAAGAAGCATAGGCGCGGATTGAACTTAAAAATTGTTCCTCGTCGTTGCTTTGAATTGCTGCCTTATAAAGATTTGGCAGAGATTTCACAAAGCTGTTAAATATTTTCTTTGCCATTTCTTTTATTAATTAATACTATTTATTCTTCCCGGAGTTTATCCCCCAGGGTTTTATATTTAAAATCATACATTTTTGACATAAGCACAGAAGGTTTAACGTTTTGTCCCTCTGTAACAAGTCTGTAAGAACCACCCATAACTATTTTCAAAACAAATTCCGGCAATATTACTTTAAGTTTTGTTTTATAATGATCAGATAGAGTGCTTTCTACTCCATTCATATCAATAATTTGAGGTGCAACAAGATTAACAGGACCAGATATTGATTGGTCATTTATTATATACATAATTGCCCCAACAACATCCTCTTCAGATATCCAGCTGAAAGGTTGTTTTCCACTTCCAAATCTTATAGCTGTGGCAAATTTGAATGGGAGTGAGAGCTTTGGAAAGGCTCCCCCTCTTGTTGAAACAACAACACCTAACCGAATAACTGCGACTCTTGTACAGACTGAAGCTTTCATAGCCTCTCTCTCCCAATCTTCGCATATACTTGAGAGAAATCCACTCCCCCTTTCTGTGGATAATTCGTCAAAAGCGCTCTCAGGAGTAACAGTTGAGGATGAGGGGTATATACCAACTGCAGAGGCAGATATAAATAGAGCTGGTGTTTGTTCTCCACACTCTAAAATTGCATTTGAGAGATTTGCTGTTGTCTCAATTCTGCTCTTTCTGATTTCTCTCTTTTGCTTATTTGTCCACCTGCAATTTATTGTATGACCGGCCAAATTTATAATAAGGCCCAGACCTTTAACATCCTGGACAGAAAATTCTCTGCTTATCCTTTTCACGGACCACCCATCTTTTTCAAGAGCTTTGGTAATGGCTGTGCCCACAAGGCCGGATGCTCCTCTGATACCTGCGGTCTTAATTATCTTGTTAGCCATTATCTAGTTTTGTTAGGTTAAATCTCTATTGTGAGTCCATCCCATGCTGCGTAAATACCTGGTGGTAGCTCTGCTGAAAGTTGGTCGTGTGTTCCAATCTGGTGCGAAAGATGTGTAAGAAATGTTCTCTCAGCACCAATCCTCTTTGCCACCTCAATTGCCTCTGAAAGGCTAAAGTGAGATATGTGTTTAGCGTGTCTCACTGTGTTAACAACCAATACTTTTACATTGTTCAGAAGCTTATAGCTTTCATCATCAATTCTATTAGCATCAGTAATATAAGCAATGTCACCTATACGATATCCAAAAATTGGTAATTTGTAGTGATAAACTCTTATTGGTATAACTTCCAATCCTGGTACTTTGGAGAGACCATTCTCCCTTTCAATGTAAAATGCATTGTTGTCAATTACTCTAATGTCAAACTCCGGGACACCTGGATATCTGTTCTCTTCAAAGGCATAAGAGTACTCTTTCTCCAGTGATCTCAATACTCTCTCTTCACAGTAAATTGGCAAAGCCTTACCATTGATATAGTTTAATGCCCTTACATCGTCAAGTCCACCTGTGTGATCTTTATGTTCGTGAGTCAATAATATTGCATCAAGATTTGAGACTTCTTCTCTTATCATTTGCTGCCTGAAATCTGGTCCCGCGTCAATTAAAATTCTAAATCCTTTGTAATCAATAAGAGCGGAGGATCTTAGTCTATTGTCCTTTGGATTCTCAGATTTGCATACATTGCAATTGCATCCTATCATTGGTATCCCCTGCGATGTACCGGTTCCCATAAAAGAGAGCCTTGCAGTCTTGAACTCGTTCATTCTATAAAGGTAGGAAATTTTCATACCTTTGCGAAAAATATTTGATGCAAAAAAGAGGAATTTTATACCTTTTACCAACACCATTGGGAAGCGATGATCTTAGTGAAGTTATACCTGAAGGTGTCTTGAGAATTATACCTAATTTAAGATACTTTTTTGTTGAAGAGTTAAGAAGTGGGAGAAGATTCCTTTCAGCTGCCGGACATAGAGGACAGATTGAAAGTCTTAATTTATTTGAACTTAATGAACACTCAAAAGAGATTGAACTTGATGACTATATAAAAATTCTTGAGGAGGGGAATGACGCTGGCTTATTGAGTGAGGCCGGAATACCTGCTGTAGCGGATCCCGGAGCATCACTTGTCGCCCTGGCTCATAACAGAGGGATAAGAGTTGTTCCTATGAGTGGACCCTCATCAATTATTCTCGCGCTTGCAGGATCAGGAATGAATGGGCAGAATTTCCAATTTCACGGCTATCTCCCAGTTAAGACAGAAGAGAGAAGAGGCAGTATCAAAAGAGTTGAAGCCCTCTCTAAATCAACAGGAGCAAGTCAGATTTTTATAGAGACACCATATAGGAATAACTCCATTCTATCTGATATTCTTGACATTTGTTCACCGGGAACAAAACTATGCATTGCAGCTAATATTACTCTAGAGGATTCATTTGTAGTAACTAAAAGTGTTGCAGAATGGAGAAGAGAGAGACCGGATCTTAATAAGAAACCTTGTGTATTCATTTTATGAAAAGAGAAGATAGTAAAACATCAATGGTAGAACTTGTAAATATGGAGTTCTACTCTTATCACGGACATTTTAGAGAGGAGCAGATTATTGGGAATAAGTTTATTGTAAACTTTTCTGCCGAATGTGATGTTTTTAAACCGGGAGAGAGTGATGAACTTGAGGATGCTCTTAATTATCAAGAGTTGTATACTATAATTAAGGAAGAGATGGACCAACCGTCAAAATTGCTTGAAAATGTGGCTTTAAGAATAATTAGAAGAGTTAAATCTACATATACTCAAGTTGGAATTGTAACGATCTCTGTTGCAAAGATGAATCCACCAATTGGGGGTAAAGTAGAGGCTTCCAGGGTTACTATCTCATATTAAATAATTAACAATGAAAGATAATAGAGGCAATCGTGTGGCTTTTCTTACACTCGGATGCAAACTTAACTATTCTGAAACCTCTTCAATTGCCAGACAATTCATAGAGCACGGTTATGAGAAGGTTTCAGCTGCTCAGGAGGCAGATATATATGTAATTAATACTTGTTCTGTTACCGAGCACGCAGATAAAAAGTGCAGAAATGCAATTAGAAAATTACATAAGCAAAACCCTGCGGCTATTGTTGCAGTAACAGGATGCTATGCGCAGCTTAAACCACAGGAGATACTTTCAATAGAGGGAGTTGATCTTGTGTTGGGTGCAGATCAAAAGGAGAATCTTTTTATGAGAGTCTCAAATATAAAAGAGAGAGGAGAAGAGAAACATACTCCAAAGGCATTCTCTTGTGAAATATCACATATTGAGACTATATTTCCTGCATATTCATCTGATGACAGGACTAGATCTTTTTTAAAAGTACAGGATGGTTGCGATTATAATTGCTCCTACTGTACAATTCCTCTTGCAAGGGGTAAAAGCAGAAACCATCCAATCGATTTTTTAGTAGGAGAGGCAACCGAGATTGCATTAAGAGGCATTAAAGAGATCGTTCTTACAGGTGTAAATACAGGTGATTTCGGAAAAACTACCAACGAAGATTTTTTAGAACTACTTAAGAGGTTAGAAGAGGTTGAGGGTATTGAACGTTACAGAATATCATCTATTGAGCCAAATTTGATTACTCCTGAAATTATTGACTGGATTGCTCAAGGAAGAAAATTCCTGCCCCATTTTCATATTCCGCTTCAATGCGGATCGGACAAGATACTCGCTCTTATGAAAAGGAGATACAATACAAAGCTTTTTGAGGAGAGAATATCCCTGATTCGCGAAAAGATTCCTTATGCATTTTTAGGGATTGACGTTATAGTTGGTTTTCCAGGAGAAGATGAAGATGAGTTTGATAAGACATACAGATTCCTTGAAAAAATCTCCCCATCGTTTCTTCACGTTTTTCCATACTCAAAAAGGGCAAATACCCCAGCTGCCGAGTATTCAGAGCAGGTAGAGGAGAGTGAAAAACATCAAAGAGTTGCCAGGCTTACGCAATTATCCAACTCTCTTTATGATAAATTTGTTGAGCAGAATAGAGGCAGAAGAGAAAAGGTTTTATATGAGAGTACTAAAAAAGGGGGAAAAATGTTTGGGTATACAGGCAATTACATTAAAATTGAGGTTCCTTATGACAAATCATTAATAGGGAAAGTTTGCGATATTATTATTTAATATCCTTTTTATCTCTCTTTTTTTTGCTTTTAAATATTCTGTTGAAGAGCTCCTTAAATGTGTTAAATTCCTCCTGATAGACCAGACCGACTCCACTCCTCTGACTATTGTCAAGATAATTGGAGTATTGGTCTGCTGAGTGTGAGAATGCCTTTGCACGGAATCTTCCCTTTTCATCAAGTTTAATTTCAACATCAATATCACCAACAACGTTGCTGTTTTGATTCATATATTTAGCGCTTCCAATATTTCCGTTAACAATCACTCTATTATCAAAGAGTTGTGCAGATACAGCAGCATCAAATATATCTCGCCCATTCTGTCCCGGCTGATAGTTGAAGCTGAAGTCCAGCGGAATGTCCAACTGGTTGAAAATATTGTTGATTTGATTTGACAACACCTCTGTCGCATTTGAATAGAGTAGGGTGGAGTTGTTAACGATACTAGATTGAATATCAGGTATAAAGCTACCAGACACAAGAAGCGACATTACCTGTTTAACAACTTTGTCTTCTGTGTTAAGTGCAGCATCAACTCTTGCTTTTGTTGCCGGGTCAATATCTGGGATATCTATTCCAAAACCGAGTCTTGGATTGAGTAACTCACCCTGCATTGAAATAGAGCACTCCACATTACGTCTGTTGCTAACTGAACTTGTATCTGCTATTAGAGTGTTTACAGAGGCTTTAGTATTATATATGGCCGTTAAATCTAGTCTTGTTTTGAGAATATCTCCGTTGAATGATAGATTACCTCCCTCTCTAATACTGAAATCTCTTTTAAAAATACCCTGGAGAACAAATGTGTAGAACCCTCTTTCAATTATGTAATCTCCGTGAACAGAAAAAATCTCTTTAGATGGATTTACATCAATATTAACAAGTCCATTGCCGTAACTTCTAATCACATCCCCAACAGATTTATCAATCTCAATAAGGAGTTCTGCCTCTGGGTTAACTCTTGTTCTAAGTTTTACCTCAAGTTCAGATGGAGATTTTTCAACAATATCCTTTTTTGGAGAGAGGTATCCATATTCATTATAATATTCATTAGTGGTATCTCTAAGGGGAGGAGCAACAAAACTTAGGAGATTTGTACGTGATGCTACAGATGTATTTGGTAGTGGAATGTGAATTGATGTATTTCTGTTTGTTGTAACAGAAATGTCCATAAGAATTTTCTTGATAGGTCCGGTTATTGATATGTTTCCTGTTCCGAATGCTAATCCGTAGAAATTATCGTTATCTTTCTCTCCTGTATTTATACACTCCAGATTAGTAAAATCAATTCTTGTATCAAGAGTAATGTCTCTAAAATATGGGAAACTCAGTCCGCCATTTACCCTTCCTGTATTTCCGGCTCTGTCTTTAATTACAGCATTTTCTGCAACCAATTTACTGTTTTCAATTGAGAATGGTCCATTTAATATGTAAGGTACCTTTGTAAAAAGCACAGTGAATCCAACATTATTAAGCATTCCCCGGCTACTGGATAGAACTAGTTTATCCATACCTCCTTTAAGCTGTAGTAGGCCGGATAGAGTACCGGAAGACTCTCCAATAATATCGTTAAGGAAAGGTTCAAAATATTTTATCGGGAGCCTGTCTAGATTAGCGCTTAAATCAAGATAGTTTTTTGAAGGAGATAAAATTCCTGTTGCGTAAAGAGGGATAGAGCCATCAATTGTTGACCTTGCCATAAGATTGAATTGCTGAAGAGGATTGTTCCACTCACTATACAATTCCAGTTTGCCAACCTCTGTTTCATTTACCTTTACACCCTCTCCATATATGTTAGCCAGAATTCTTGGTTCCGTGTATAAGGAGGTGATAGAAGCCTTTCCGGTGAAAAACCCTTCCAAGCCAAGATCATTATTTATAAAGTAGTTAAGAGGAGATATGTCAAAATTTGTCATATAGACAGAGAGGGAGTCTTTCTGAGTTGCTGAAATTCTGCCGTTAACCTCAAGCCTCTGATTATTATTTGAGACTCTAAATGATTCAAATCTGTACAGAGAGTCAGAGAGCTCTATGAATGATTTGTCAAATGACCATTTTAAATCGTTAAAAAAGAGATGAGACGGATTAATGTTTACTCTAATCAGATTACCTTTCGCACTCTTATTTTTTTCGATGTCAATTTGAGATGAAAACTCCAAACTGTTTTTTAGTTTCGTATGGTTGTTAAAACTGATTGATAAATCAATTTTGTTTTCACTTCCCAAAGCATCTGCAGCAAACTCGTCTATCTCAATACCTCCTGATCTTATTTTATCAATCGTCAAAGTTGCTTGTAAATTTGTCTTGGCAGATAAAGCAGATATGGATATTTTGTTACCAATATTTGACATATATCCGGCTGCATCTGAATTAAGTTTTAAATTGAGAGTGCCATCATTTGTTATGTCAATTTTCATTGTACTTCCGGGAGATATGAAAAATCCGGGAAGCGCTAGCTGAGTAATTGCTTTTGTATCATAAAAATGAACATCAAGATTATAATAACCGCTGTTTGGTAATTTCTCGAAGGATTTATCAACCTGTTTTTGCTGTAGATTTGGAATATGCTTATAAAGAAGTTCATCTGCAACTCTTGTGATAAATCGATCAATAAAATGGTTCCCTCGATAGTTTGCACTCATAAAATCGGAGGAGAGTGATGCCTCATACTGCTCTTGTTCTCTGTCTGAGTTTGATTTAACGAAGATGTCACCAATTTTGAAAACTCCGTTACTATTTCCATACTCCATATCTTTGACCTGAACGTCTCCCAAAATCTCTCCTGTTGTTTTCTGAGTGAACTTAGCAACAGTTCTAAAGCTTGTTGTTGAGATTGAATCTCTTTTATCCAGGTTTAGATTGTAAAGATTTGCATACATTACATCAGCAAAAAAATCATAGTATGAGTCAGTTTTTGGAGACAAACCGATTATTCCTTGAAAAATGAAGTCAAGATTTGGATCGTGACAAATCACCATTCCATCAAATTTATCGTTCAAATAGCTTCCTGTAGCGTTAATGTTTGTGTATGAGTAGTTATTGAACTCTACTTTTTTCACAGCAATACTATCTACATAAAATTCACTGCCACCTTTTGCCTCATCTTTAATAAGAGCAGTCATCGTACTATTAAAAGTTACCTCACCGGGCTCTTTGCTGCCAATTAGGGAACCAACATTAAAATTATCTGCTTTTAGATTACCCTGCATATATAACCCACCCTTGTCATCATTACCTTTAAGCAGAACATCCATATAAATACTTCCAATATTTGTTATAATGTTTCCATTTGCAACAAAGTCGTCAAGCAAACCGGCGAGCCTTCCTTTAAAGTTATATTTAACAAATGGCGATAATCTTTTAAAAAAACTAGAGGGTTTGCTCCCACTAATAGATGACACTATATGAGCAATATCATTTGAAGTTGTTGTACAATATTCAACATCAACAAATGCCATTGTCTCATCTGGTTTTGGTAAACCTGATATACGCGCCTTTAAATCCAGGTATGTGAGACCAGATTGAGATGTAATCTTTAAATTATCTGTTTTAAGATTTGAGACCGGTCCGTTTACCAACCCATCAATGTAAAAACTAAGTTTATTCCGTGATAAAGAGGGAGCAAATTTTGAAAGAGTTATAAAATCAAGAAAGGACCTTTGAAAATTGGACTCCATCCTTACACTCTCTGTGAATGTGGAAAAATCTTTAAAGCTTTCAAAATTAAGTGAAAAATGGTCTGCATTCAACCTGGAATTGGCCTCTATGACCTCCAAATTTGACAATAATATCTCTTTTGCGTTTAACTTAAGCCCAGATTTTAAACTTATTATTTTAAAGCCACTTCTTTCACTAAATGAAATATTTCTAATTTCAGCGTATATGGTGTCTTTTTTTGCTTTTATACCTCTAATATGAATATCAATTTCGCTTAAAGAGAGGTCTGAAAAGTTAATCACCCCATCTTTTGTCTCAATTTGAGAGTAGGGATTATTTCTTGTAAACCTGAAATTATTTAATTTTACCTCACCGGCAATAAATTCGGGGAGTGAAAAAGTTGTTGTATCACTCTTATCACTCCCTAACTTAAATATTCTTGAGAGATTTGTTGTGCTATCTGTTTCATTTATAATATTAAAAACACCATTTGCAAGATGAAGCTTTTTGATAGTAAATTTTGAATTTATTACAAGATCTTTTGCAGAGATGGTAATTGAGAGTTTCTTGCTATTCACAAGGGTATCACTATCTGAATACAGAATGTGAAAATCATTAACAATAAGTTTGTTGAAAAAAATATAATATACTTTGCCTATTGCTACATCTGTACCAAGCTTTTCCGATAGTGTTGACGCTGCTTTTCTTGCAGTAAATGTTTGAATGGCGGGTATTTGAAGAGCAACATAAGCAGCGACCGGTGCGAGGGCCACCAGGAATAGCAATGCAGTTAGTATTTTTTTAAAAATTCTGATACTCTCTCCTTTTGCGCAAAAATAAACAAATATATCAAGGAGTTTGTTAAAAAAACACCAATTTTGCAAACTATTAAATTTTGAAAATGAGCATTACCATTTTAGGGATAGAATCTTCTTGTGATGATACTTCAGCTGCTGTAATAAGGGACGAGTATCTATTGTCAAACGTAATGTCCAATCAGGATGTTCATATGAAATATGGAGGAGTTGTTCCCGAGCTAGCTTCAAGAGCACATCAGCAAAATATTCTGCCTGTTGTGGACAGGGCTCTTAAATTAGCAGGAGTCTCTCTTATTGATATTGATGCCATTGCATTTACAAGAGGACCCGGACTTTTGGGTTCTTTACTTGTTGGGACATCTTTTACAAAGGGTCTATCAATAGCTACTGGAAAACCAATGGTGGATGTTAATCATCTTCAGGGTCATATACTTTCACACTTTATAAAGGTTCCGGAAAAGGAGATCAATATTCAACCTGCATTTCCATATCTATCGCTTTTAGTCTCTGGAGGTCATACACAAATTGTAAGGGTTGATAGCCATTCATCATTTACAGTTATTGGTGAGACTATTGACGATGCTGTAGGAGAGGCATTTGACAAATGTGCAAAAATTATGGGCTTGGGTTATCCAGGTGGTCCTGTTGTTGACAAGTTGGCTAAAGAGGGGAATAAAAACGCCTTTAAATTTGCTAAACCCAGAGTTGAGGGGCTGAACTATAGCTTTAGCGGTGTTAAGACATCTCTTCTCTATTTTTTAAGGGATAGGGTTGCTGAGAACGAATCATTTATTGAGGAGAATAAAAATGATTTGTGTGCATCATTTCAAAGTACATTAATTGAGATACTTATGGAGAAGCTTGTAAAGGCTTCAAAAATAACAGGAATAAATGAGATTACCATTGCAGGTGGTGTCTCTGCAAATTCAGGTTTAAGAGATAGAGTTGTTCTTGAAGGAGAGGAGAGAGGCTGGAGAACACACATTCCTGAATTTAGATTTACGACAGATAATGCAGCGATGATTGCAATTGCCGGGTATTACAAATTCCTCTCCGGATACAAATCCTCTTTTGACATAGTACCGGTTTCACGGTCAATGGATTATCTCTAAGTCCTTCTTTATGTAAGGTTTGCCCCTTATGTTTTTTTTGACAAAGTAGATTGCAAGTTGTTTTGAATATTCAATTTTTAAATTATCTTTGTCTCCGTTGATGAAAAAAACTTATTAACTAACACCTAAAATTTCATTCATGAAAAGAACTTTTATGCTTTTCATTGGACTGTTATTTGCTTTTCAAGGCATTTTTGCTCAGAATAGTCGAATTTCAGGCACAGTGACAGAAAAGGGGACAGGAACCCCTCTTCCATTCGTGGGAGTACAGGTAAAAGGGACTACAACAGGGGCCACTACATCAGAGAATGGCACCTTTGTACTCAATGCACCTAGTACCGGCACACTTGTATTTACCTTTATTGGTTATAAAACAATTGAGGTACAGATTGCAGGTCGTGCAGTTATCAATGTTGAACTGGAACAGGATGCACTAGCTCTTGATGAGGTGGTTATGGTAGCCTATGGTACTGCAAAAAAATCCAGTGTTACAGGTTCAATTGCATCTGTAAATGCGGCAAGCATTGAGAAGCGTCCTGTGACAAACGCACTCGCTGCCCTTTCTGGAACATCTGCAGGTGTGCAGGTGAACACTGCTTACGGACAGCCGGGTTCAGACCCAACTATTCGTATTCGTGGTTTTGGATCCGTAAACTACTCATCAGCTCCACTTATCGTTCTTGATGGTGCACCTTACAACGGAGCTATGGCAAACATTAACCCGGCAGATATTGAATCTATCAATATACTTAAGGATGCAGCTTCAACTGCTCTTTATGGATCAAGAGGATCAAATGGCGTTGTAATGATTACAACAAAGAAGGGTAAGAAGGAGAAACTAAACATCAGTGCAACTGTAACTCAGGGATTCTCACAAAGAGGTCTTCCTGAATATGACAGATTGGATGCTAACCAGTATTATCCAGTTATGTGGGAGTCATTAAGGAACTCACTGATCACATCATCCAGAGGAATTGCAGACGCAAGTATTTTGGCATCCGGAACCACTTCAAATGGTATTGTCTCAAACTTGGGTTACAATCCATTTAGAGGGATAGCAAATGGTGATGTTATTCAATACGATGCTAATTTTAATCCTCAGCTTAATCCAAATGCGACCTCGCTACTTTGGGCAGATGACCTTGACTGGTATTCACCTGTTGAACGTCTTGGTAATAGGACTGAGGCAATGGTAAGTGCAAACGGAGGAAGCGAGACTGCAGATTATTATATGTCTGTAGGACTTACTCAGGATGCAGGTTGGCTAAAAAAGACAAATTATGATCGTATTTCAGCCAGAGCAAATGTAAACTTCACTCCAAGAAAATGGGTTACATTTGGCATTAATCTGAATGCTTCATATAATAACTCATCTTCTGCAAATACAGATAGTGATACCGGTTATGCGAACCCTATCTATTTTGCCAGAAATATGGGTCCTATTTATCCGGTATATCAACACGACCGTATAACTGGTGACTACATTCTTAATGATCAAGGTGAGAGGCTTTGGGACTTAGGAGCTGCCACTTCACAAGGTGGAGTCTCTTTTGGAGCAAGAACACAAAACAACGGACGTCACGGTATTGCCGAGCATATGTTAAATACTATTAATTTTGAGAGAAATACAATCCAGTCGAGAGCATTTGCTGAGTTTGCTTTCCTTAAAGATTTTAAGTTCAGAGTTAACTATGCATTTGACATTAATAACTATACTCTCTCTACATATGAAAACTCATTAGTAGGGGATGGAGCTCCTCAGGGACGTTCAAGAAAAGAGCAATCAACCAGGTATACCAGAACAAACCAGCAGATTCTTACATATGAGAAGAACTTTGGTAAGCACGACCTGAACGTAATGGCTGCTCACGAATCTTATCACAATCAGTATAGTGAAATTTATGGTTTCCGTCAGGGCGAGATCATCCCGGGAAATACAGAGCTAATTAACTTTACTACTACAAATAGCTTATACTCATTCCTTGATAATCACAAAGTTGAAGGTTGGCTTGCGAGAGCTACTTACTCTTTTGATAATGGCAGATATACAGCTGAAGCTTCATACAGAAGAGATGGTTCATCAAAATTCAGTCAGCCTATGAGATGGGGTAATTTTTGGTCAGTAGGCGGAGGTTGGAGAATCGATCGTGAAACCTTTATGGCTTCACAGAACTGGATTGACTTCCTGAAGCTTCGTGCATCTTATGGACTTAATGGAAATGATGGTGGAATTAGCTACTACGCTTGGCAGGTTCTGTATGACTACAGAAACAACTCTTCTGAGCCTGGTTTTATCCAGTCAACTGTTCCGGGTAACCCAAATCTTAAATGGGAGACTACAGTTCAGACAGATATTGGATTAGAATTTAACCTGTTTGGAAATAAATTAAGAGGTTCAATTGATTGGTTTAACAAGCAGTCTAAGGATTTGATCTACTCTGTAGCTCTTTCACCTTCAACTGGCTATACTTCTCAAAACAGGAACGTTGGTAATCTGTTTAATAGAGGATGGGAGTTGGATGTAACCGGAGTTGTTTACTCGACTAAGAATTTTGAAGCAGCCCTTAATATCAACGCAACAACTTATAAAAATCAGATAACTAAACTTCCTGAAGAGAACAGAGAGAATGGTATAATCTCCGGCAACTTCAGAAGAGTTGAAGGAGGTTCAATTTATGATTTCTGGCTCCGTCAGTGGTATGGTGTTGATCCTGATAATGGTAATGCACTTTACATATTTGATGAAGAGAACCAAACTTGGGCAGATACAGATTGCAAGACCCTTCCTAACGGAACTAAGGTGACTTCAAATCAGGCAAAAGCTAAATATGATTGGTCTGGAACAAGTATTCCTAAACTATTTGGTGCTTTTACTCCATCTTTCAAAATTTTTGGTGTTGAAGTATCAGTTCAGTTTAACTACTCTATAGGTGGTAAAGCTTATGATTACAGCTGGGCATCACTTATGTCTACCGGAGGATTCGGAGCAGCTAAGGCAGTTGAAATTCTTGACAGATGGACAACTCCAGGTCAGGTTACTAATGTTCCAAGAATGGATAACTCAAAGACATCTGCTTTTAATGCTGTATCATCAAGATGGCTTGTTGATGCATCTTACCTTGCTATCCGCAACGTAAATATTTCATACAATTTTGGGGGCAATGTTCTTAAGAGTCTTAATTTAAAGGGGCTTAGAGCTTATATCTCTGCAGAAAATCTTGCTCTTTTCTCTGCACGTAAGGGAATGAACCCATCTCAGAGCTTCAACGGAAGTGTATTCAACGATGTTGGATTCAACCGTACAGTAACTTTGGGTGTTAATGTTAACTTCTAAATCAGCTTATAGTGATGAAAAAAATTAAACTTTATATATTGGCTTTAGCTGCAGGGTTACTGTTGGTACCTCAGTCCTGCTCTAAGGAGTTCCTTGAGACAGCTCCAACAGATCAGCTCTCTGGTAATTTGGTATTCAGCTCCATTCCTGGAGCGTGGGGAGCATTGAATGGAGTTCACAGAAGTATGTACATTCAGTACAATAGTTCACAAGCCCACGGCGGAATGGCCGGAATGTATCTTTACATTGATATGCTAGGTACAGATGTGATTTTTAACACAACTGCAAATGGTTGGTTTAGAAGTGCATATCAGTGGGTTGATCACAGAAATGATAGGTCAAATATGGTTCTTTACTGGACTAATATCTACAGACTTGTGAGCAATATTAATCAGATAATAACTCAAATTGATGATGTTGCAGGTGCAGAGTCAGACAAGAGAGCTATTAAGGGTCAAGCATTGGCTTACAGAGCTTGGGCTCACTTTATGCTTGTACAGCTTTATGCTGAAAGATATGCTCCCGGTACTGCTAACAGCCAGCCAGGTGTTCCGTATATGGAGAGTATAACATTTGATGGTCAAGTTAGAAATAGTGTTGCAGATGTTTATAGTAAAATCAATGCAGATTTAACCGAAGCAATAACTTTGTTAGATGGTTATAACAGAGCGAATAAATCGCATCTGAATAAATCCGTAGCTTTGGCAATTCAGGCGCAGGTTGCTCTTGTTCAAGGAAATTGGGCTCAGGCTGCTACATCAGCAAATGCTGCTAGACAAGGTTATAGCTTTATGACAGCGGATCAGCATCTTGAAGGTTATAATAAACAGAACAATCCTGAGAACTTATGGGCATCCTATGTTCAGGAGGATCAGACGATGTATTTCTACTCCTTCTACGCATATATGTCTCATAACTTTAATTCAACTGCTATTCGTCAGAGTCCAAAATCTATCAACAAAGAGTTGTATGATATGATATCTACAACAGATATTCGTAAAGGTTTTTGGTATCCTAATGCAGTTGCGGATAAACAGCCGTTTGTACAGTCAAATGGTGTTAGATTTAATTATATGAACTCTAAATTCCAATCTGTAGCAACTTCAGATAGTCGTGGAGATTTTCCTTGGATTAGGGTTGCTGAGATGTATCTTATAGAGGCTGAGGCTTTGGCCAGACAGGCTGGTAAAGAGGATCAGGCAAGAGAGGTATTGTTCCTACTTGCTAACAACAGAGATCCTCAATACACACTTTCAACAAATAGTGGCCAAGATTTGATTGACGAAATTCTGGTTCAGAGAAGAGTTGAGCTTTGGGGTGAAGGAAGAAACTGGACAGATCTTAAGAGATTAAACCTTCCATTAGAGCGCCCTACAGGTCCAAATGCTGGACAGGGTCTTCACGTTGAATCATATGCTATTAAGATTAGTGAACCGGCTGGTACAAAGAACTGGTTATGGATGATACCTAAAGCAGAGACAGATACAAATAAGGAACTTGAGCAGAATCCGGTTTAACCGAATATTCTAAGTATAAATAAAAAGAGGATGGCAGAATGTCATCCTCTTTTATTTTGTACAAATCTTGTTATATGAATTAGCAACCGCTGCAACCGCTGCAACTTCCGCTGCTGCAGGATGATTGTAGCTTCTCACCATATAGTCCTCCTGTAATCTCTTGCTGAGTAGCCTCACGAACAGCAACAACCACTCCTTTAAAGTTCAAATCTGAACCTGCCAGAGGGTGGTTAAAGTTCATTATTACCACATCTTCTCTTACCTCTTCAACTGTTCCCTGCAGTCTGTTTCCATCTGAATCCTGCATAGGAAGTACATTTCCTACTTTTAGAAGGCCATCCTCAATTTTTCCCTCTACCATAAACATATCTTTTGGAAGTTCAATTATTGCGTCGGAGTTAATTTCGCCGTAACCCTCTGTTGCTGTTAGGGTAAATTCAAAAGCATCTCCTACCTCCTTGCCAACAACATTCTCTTCAAATTTTGGAAGCAGATAACCTGTTCCAAATATGAAATCCATTGGTTTTTCCGTAGTTACGGTTTCCATTACATCACCGTCCACAGTAAGTGTATAGGAGAGGGATACTACCTTGTCTTTTTCAATTTTCATTTTTTGTCAATTTTTAAGTTGATTGATTTTTTATAGAAAGTAATTGTTATGCAAAAATTATGCTAAAGTTTTCTTTTGATTTTATATCCTATAGCTGCCACAAGTAGAGTCATAACTGGTGTTAATAGATTGAAAAAACTATAGGGTAGGTATGCAAGTGTTGCAACACCAAGTACCCCGGATTGTGCTACTCCGCAGGTATTCCAAGGGATTAAAACAGATGTAACTGTTCCTGAATCCTCTAAAGTCCGGCTAAGAAGCTGGGGTTCGTATCCCATCTTTTTGTATGTTTCTGAGAACATTTTTCCGGGTAAGAGTATGGCCATATACTGATCTGATAATGTTATGTTACAAAAAAGAGTGGTTGCCACAGTTGAGCCAACAAGTGAAAATGTACTCTTTACCAGGCGGACCACACGTTCTGTAATTACTTGTATCATACCACTCGCCTCCATAGCTCCTCCAAAGGTTACCACACAAAGAATTAACCAGACAGTATTTAACATTCCGGCCATCCCCTTTGTTGCTGTAAGAGAGTTTAAGATTGCGTCTCCTGTCTCTATTGAGACACTCCCATACATCATTTTGAGTGATGCAACAAAATATACAACTCCACCTTCAATTCCATCTCCGGCTATCTCTTTGCAAAGTTCCGGCTGGAAAAAGGAGGCAACCAAAGCTCCAACAACAGCTGAAAGAAACAGCGTAATGAAAGGTGATACTTTTTTTACTATAAGAATAATTGTAAATATTGGAACAAGTAACAGAAAAGGAGAGATTTTAAAAACGGAGGATATTGAGCCAAGGTTGGCCTCTATGTTGGTTGTGCTCGAAATGGGCAGAACAAATCCAGCAATTGCATATATAACAAGTGCTATTATAAAAGCTGGAGTTACAGTTATGAGCATAAATTTTATGTGAGTATACAGATCAACACCTGCAACAGCTGCTGCAAGGTTTGTGGTATCTGAGAGAGGAGATAGTTTATCTCCAAAATATGCACCGGATATAATTGCTCCAGCTAGCCACGGCGTAGGAATTCCCAGGATTTGACCAGCTGAAAGCATAGCAACACCAATAGTTCCTACAGTTGTCCAGGAGCTGCCGGCCATTAATGAAACAACTGCTGTGAGTAAATACGTAACAACGAGGAAAACTGCCGGGTGTATAAGTTTCAATCCATAATAAATCATTGCAGGCACAACTCCACTTATCATCCAGGATCCCGTAAGAGCTCCAATCATAAGGAGTATAAAAATTGCAGAGCCTGTTTTTGAGAGATGGTTCATCATACCCTCTTCAATTTTACTCCAAGGAATTTTAAGAAGCACTATTGAAATAACCGAAGTAATTATTGTTGCGAATAAAAGCGAAATTTGGGAAGTGCCGGATGAAATCTCGTCTCCAAATAGTCTCACTCCAATAGTAATCATTGTAACTAATAAGATTATGGGTAGGAGAGAGAGAGCAAGACCGGGTTTTTTCATAGGTTAGTTTCCGTTAAATGTTACTGATTCAAACATTAGAGTAGGGATTAGCCATCTGCTTCCCCTTTTTGGGTCATCCCCTGATATTTTAAGAGAGTTCCAAAGTTCAAGGATGTTTCCAGTTACGTTCATCTCCTTGATAGGGTGTAGTATAATACCATTCTCAAAGTAGAATCCCTGAACACCAAAAGAGAAATCACCACTGGCAGAATTACTATTCCCTCCGTTAAAACCGGTAACAAGAATGCCTTTACCACACTCGTTTAGAACCTCTTTTTGAGTTACTTTTGGAATTCCGGTTGGAAATGTATTATTCAAAGATAGTGAAAGTAAAGAGGGACCCTCAATTGTGGGTTCCATTCCTAGTTTTCTGGCGTTATATGTATTCAGATAGTAATTTTGAATAACACCACCATCAATGATATTCATCGATTTAGTTTCAAGTCCTTCACTATCAAAAAAGCGAGAGCCTTCATAACCATAAAGGTGAGGTCTGTCCATTATATATAGATTTTCAGGGAAGAGCTTCATTCCAAGTTTATCAGCCAGGAATGAGTTGTTTTGATGTATTGCAGAGCCATTTAGTGCCGATATTATTGGCGAAACAACCCTGCTTGCTACACTATTCTCCAGAACCATATTGTATAATCCGGATTTCATCTTTCTGGGACCAAGACGAGCCAGAGCTCGCTCCATCGCAATTTTTCCACAGCCCTCTTTTTCAAGAGAGGAGAAGTTCATTGAACTTTCGTACCACCAGGCTTCCGGTTTAGCACCATCTCTGTCTATTGCAGAACATTCAGCACTTACAGAAAATGAAGTCTGTTTTGATTCTCCGCAGAATCCCTGAGTATCTGCCATATAGTAAGACTCAAGAGAGTCTCCGTATTCACAATTAGTGGATATTATTCTTGGATCTTTTTCGAAAATCTCTTTTGAACATTGGAATGCAATTTCTCTTTTTTCTTCCGGTGTAATTTGGTTGTAAGAGGGGTCAAATTGTCCTAAATCTTTTGTCTCTCCTTTAAAGAGTAGCTCTTTTGGCGGAAGTATTCTGTCGTGGTCTGGTGCAATTAATTTTGTTGCTTCTGCTGCTTTACCAATAAACTCCTTTAGCTCCTTTTCATCAGTTCGGTTTGTAGAGTAATAACCATATCTTCCATCGATAAAAAGTTGTAAAAAAAGAGTTGAGCCGGTTGAGCTGTTGAGCCTGTCCAGCATATTATTTCTTACGGAAAATGAGCTTTGTACAGAAATTTCAGCTCCAGCTCTGGAGTCACTGCATCCGGCATTTTTGGCCATTTCAAGAGCTCTATCTACAATATTTTTAATATTCTCCTCCATATTACTAATTGCCTCCAACTGTAAGTTTACTTACCAGAACAGATGGCATACCGCAAGATACTGCGCAATATTGCTCCTTTCCACAAGTCCAGGTTCCGTTGTCAATTATTGAATTATCTGCTATACCCACTATATCTCTCAGAGCTTCGGGGCCATTTCCAATTATGTTTATATCTTTTACCGGTGAAGTTAGTTTCCCGTTTTCGATCAAATATCCGGATTTTACAAAGAAGGTAAAATCGCCGGCTCCAATTTGAACTTGACCATTTGAAAAATTATTAACATATAGACCATTTTTAACAGATGCTATTAGCTCCTCCTCTTTGGACTTACCCGACTCCATATATGTGGCCCTCATCCTGGGTAAAGGCATAAATCTGAAGGACTCCCTTCTTCCGTTTCCTGTTGGTAGTGTTTTGTAGAAATCTGCACTAATTCTGTCGTGCAAGTATGAATTTAGTATTCCCTCCTTTACCATATACGTCTTTTGAGAGACTACACCTTCATCATCGAAAGTGATTGAACCGCGATTCGCATATATTGTTCCATCATCTACTACAGAGATCTCTTCTGAGCATATTCTTTTTCCTAATTTATCGGAGAAAATAGATGTACCCATTCTATTGAAATCTGCTTCAAATGCGTGCCCTATTGCTTCGTGCAGAAGAATACCGGAACTCCCGGCTCCCATTACAACAGGCATCTCTCCTCCCTTTGGTCTTTTTGCTTCAAATTGTATCGAGGTTCTTGAAATAACCTCTCTGGCCAACTCTTGAGGAAGATTCTTTGAGAGCATTTCGTAACCTTTTCTAAAGCTTCTTGATGAGCTTCCGTTTTCTGTTTTACCTTTATGTTGCATAATGCAGGTAACAGCAACAGATACCATTGGCCTTTCATCCACAGCAAGGATTCCTAATGAGTTGAAAAAGAGTATTTTTGTGTTAGAATCAGAGATTTTTCCAAGTACCTTTTTGACCCTTTTGTCAGATTGAAAAATAAGGTTATTAAGCTCAACGAGAGTGGGAATCCTATCTGCAAAGCTAATACCATCCCAAGGGATTTCTGCTTTATACCTCTCTTTAAACAGGGGGGTGGAGATTTCTGCCGGGGGGCTCTTTGCTACTCCTGAAGTGGCTATGGCTGCAGCCGTTTTTGCCGCTCTCTCCATCTCTTTCATTGTAGTTATCTCTGTATATGCATAACCGGTCCCCTCTCCCTTAATAACTCGTATGCCCATTCCGTAATCAATATGAGTCCCGGCCCCATTGACCTCAGAATCTCTTAGATTAAGTTCATTAGATATACTATGTTCAAAATATAGGTCTGCATAGTCGCCTCCGCTTGACAATGCAACAGAGATTAGTTTTTTAAGCTCCTCCTCAGTTACACCAAAAATCTCCATTGTTCTTTCAGCATTGCTCATTGGCTCTCTTTTTGACAAAGTAACCTAAAAATGGCTAAATTAGCAAAATGAATAACCCTGTTTGATAATGGATCAACCAAAAATTGAAAGACTACTCAGAGTGATGCAACTGCTGACAGATAGATCCAGAGTTTGCACTGTCGAGACTATTTCTGAGACAATAGGAGTGTCTCAAAGAACAGCTTACAGATATTTGGATACATTTGAATCCTCCGGACTTCTTCTTGAGAAAGATGGTAGTAGAGTATCACTTTCAAGAGATTCAAGATATTTCAAAATGATATCTGATCTAGCTTATTTTAACAAGGAGGAGGCTTATATCATTAAAAAAGCTCTGGAGGTATTGAGTCCGGATAGTATAGCAGTCCGTTCAATTAAAATGAAACTTGCTAACATATACGATTTCACAGATGTAGCAACACTTCTTACTAACCCCGCAAGAGAGGATATTGTAAGTCGCCTTCTTTTCGCTATAGCAGAGGAGCGCCAGGTAATTCTTAGGGATTATCACTCTATTAACTCTAGAAACATATCTGATAGGTTGGTAGAGCCGATATCTTTTAGTGTGAATATGGTAAGCATATACTGTTATGAAGTTGCTAGTTGTAAATGCAAATATTATAGAATTGAAAGAATTGGTTTTGTTGATATTACAGAGGAGGTATGGCATAATAAAGATTTTCACAGAGAGACTAAAACGGATATTTTTCGTTTTTCAGGAGATAGCCCCAAAAAAGTAAAACTAAAGTTGACAATGGTAGCTGTCACTCTGCTTGTTGAAGAATTTCCTCTTAGTGAGCAATACATAAGACAGGAGGGGGATAATGAATTTATTCTGGAGTGTAATTTATATGATTTTCAGGGTGCAGCAAGATTTGTACTAGGTCTGTGCAATGAAATTGAGGTCTTGGAGAGTCAGGAATTTTTAAATTACCTCAATGAAAAAAGGGTTGGCAGTAAGTTTTAATTATTTGTAACCGATTATTTTTTATAAATTTGCCCAATTAAAACGATTTGTAAACGGTGGTAAATTTATCAGACGGATTAACATTCGAGAAGATTGCAAGAGTAGTCGAAGAGAATGAAGAGTTAGAGCTGGGATTAGAGGCAGCCGAAAGAATTTCACGGAGTTTCAATTTTCTTGGCACTTTTGCAGAGAAGAAAATTATTTATGGTATCAATACCGGATTTGGCCCAATGGCTCAATACAGAATTGATGACAATCATCTAAGAGAGTTACAATTCAATATTATCCGGTCTCACTCCTGTGGCGCAGGTGCTCCTTTAGATAATAGATATGTTAGGGCAGCAATGCTTGCTCGGCTTTCAAATTTTTCAATGGGTAAGTCAGGAATTGCACCTCAACTGGCCGAACTATTAGTTGCTTTTATAAATAACGAGATATATCCTCTTGTCCCGGAACACGGTGGCGTTGGTGCAAGTGGAGATCTTGTACAGATGGCTCATATAGGTCTTGCATTAATAGGAGAGGGAAAGGTCTCATTTAAGGGATCTTTTATACCAGCCTCTGAAGCTATGGAAAAATGTGGTTTGAAGCCACTTGAGATAAATATAAGGGAGGGTTTGGCAATTGCAAATGGAACAAGTGTAATGACTGGTATTGCATCTGTTAACATTTACCATTCGGAAAAGCTTTTTAGATGGTCTCTGCTCGCTTCAGTTATGATGAACGAAATTGCAGAGTCTTACGATGATTTTGCATCTGAATATCTTGCAGAGAGCAGACCACATCCAGGTCAGGTTTATGTTGCTAAATTGATGAGAGAGATTTTTAGTACTTCATCAAGAACAAGAAAGAGGGAGCATTACCTTTATAATGGAAAGAATGAGGAGAAAATCTTTGGGCATAAGGTTCAGGCGTATTACTCCTTGAGATGTGTTCCTCAGATTCTGGGACCTGTTTATGATACATTAACATATTCAAAAGAGGTAGTAGAGCGGGAGTTTAATAGTGTTTGTGACAATCCGGTAGTAGATCCGGATTCAGGAAGTATATACCACGGTGGTAATTTTCACGGAGATTATGTGAGCTTTGAGATGGATAAACTCAAAATTGCAATTACAAAGCTCACTATGCTTGCAGAGAGGCAATTGAATTATCTGTTTCACGATAGAATCAATGGGATATTACCTCCATTTGTAAATTTGGGTGTTTTGGGTTTGAACTACGGACTACAGGCTGCTCAATTTACAGCAACATCAACAACCGCAGAATCACAGTCGCTTTGTTCTCCGGTTTATATTCACTCGATTCCTAATAATAATGATAATCAGGATATCGTAAGTATGGGGACAAATTCGGCTTTAATGGCTGCCAAGGTTATTGAAAACTCTTACCAGGTTTTGTC
>JAQVRQ010000037.1 GCA_028700975.1 Bacteroidales bacterium
CGGCCTGAACTCTCTAGCAATGTGCGCTTTAACACTTTACCCAACACTTTATCCGACGGGTCACCCCTCGAATAAAGTGTCATTTTGCTCTATATCTGTGTGTTACAGCCATACGGGTTCAAACCACCTACCGCAGAGTTATATGGTGCTGCGCAGTTTATACGGCCTGCGGCCGGAGATCTCGCTTCAGACGTTGCGGGTTTGGGTGGGACGAACCTCCACGAGGTTGATTTGCAGACCATTCCAAAACATAAATCTCACAATATCAATATATTATAATCCCCAACTAACTCAAAATAAAGGCCATGGAGGTTTGTCCCACCCACGCCTGTTTTCCTTCAGTGAAAAGTAATGTAGCACAACTTCCCCAGTCGACCGAGGCACGAAGGAACCTCCGCCGGAAGAAGCGCAGCGGATGAGGAGGAAAAGTTCCGGAGGGGCTGCGGTTGACCGGGAAGGATGCAGAAGCAGACTAGCGAAATTGATTATTTCCTATCTTTGCCCTATGCACCACAACCGCAACATCACTCATTTAGCCTTTATGCTTCTTGGAGCAGTGGCGTTGCTGTTCATTTTTGCACCGCTTGCAGGGATGTTTCTTTCGGTTAAGGCGCCGGGGCTCTTTGAGACAATAAGGGATCCGGAGGTGAGCCGAAGTATCGTGCTGACGCTGGGTGTATCTGCTGCTGCGACATTTATTTCGTCGGTTTTTGCTATTCCGCTGGCCTATATTCTTGCCAGAAAAAAGTTCCCGCTTAAGGGTGTAGTTGAGGCGATTATTGATCTGCCTATAGTGATTCCCCACTCAGCTGCCGGAATTGCACTCCTTGGGGTTATCTCCAGGGATAGTCTGCTGGGTTCTGCAGCTGATTCAATAGGGCTTAATCTGGTGGGCTCTCCTATTGCTATTGGGATGGCGATGGCGTTTGTAAGTCTTCCGTTTCTTATAAACTCAGCAAGGGATGGATTTTCTGCAGTTCCGGAAAGGCTGGAGCAGGCCGCGGAGACACTTGGCGCATCAAAGTTTACTACATTTTACAAAATCTCTTTGCCACTTGCAGGAAGGTCGGTTGTCTCAGGACTTATGCTGATGTTTGCACGCGGGATGAGCGAGTTTGGGGCAATAGTGATAGTAGCGTACCATCCGATGACCACACCGGTCTTGATATTTGACAGATTCAACTCATTCGGTATAAACTATGCGAGGCCTGTGGCGGTGATATTTGTCACCGTTACCCTTATCCTGTTTACACTACTGAGAATATACCAGAAGAGAAGATGGTAAAACTGGAAAACATAACATACAAAGCAGGACAATTTACCCTTGGCCCCATAAATCTGGAGCTGCCACAGGGGAGCTATACAGCCCTTCTGGGTCCTTCGGGATCAGGAAAATCTGTTATGCTTGAGCTGATTGCCGGGTTAAGATTCCCTGAAAAGGGCAAAATACTTATTGATGGGATAGATATGACCAACACCCCTGCCAGAAAGAGGCCGGTGGGTATGCTCTTCCAGGATTACGCCCTATTCCCTCATATGACAGTTGAAGAGAACATCGGCTTTCCCCTATCCATTTCCGGTGCCGACAAAGCTGCCGTGGCAAGGGAGACCAGGAGAATCGCCTCCCTTTTCAAAATTGAAGGATTGCTTAAGAGAGCAATAAAAGATTTGTCAGGTGGAGAAAAGCAGAGATGTGCACTTGCCCGTGCTATGGCGCATCAGCCATCGGTTTTACTGCTTGACGAACCGCTCTCCGCACTGGATGAGGAACTTAGAGAGGAGGCGGTGAAGACATTGGCAATACTCAAAAAAGAGGGCCAGACCGTTCTCCACGTCACCCACAATAAGGGCGAAACAGATGGTCTGGCTACATCTTCACTCCACATAAGGGGAGGAAAAATTATTTAAATTCTCCTCTTAGGGATTCATCAAATCTGTATTTTGAAATCGCAGGATCTCATAAATTGACTCTATTGCGTGGGCAGCGGGTCCTTCAGGATTAAGGAACTTTGCCTTATTTAGGGCATTGATTGCATCTCCCCACATTTGCTGTCTTCTGAGAAGGCTTCCAAGCAGATACCAAGCCTCCGCATTCTCAGGTTCTCTCTCCAGCAGAGCTCTAAGCTCCACATTTGCTGCGTCTGCATCTCCCGCTCTAAGCAGCTGATCTATCTCAAGTAAGGTTTTAGCCATAATTCAATTATTTAATTACTAAACAAGTCCTGCAAAACCCATAAATGAGAGCGCCAGAATTCCCGCAGTAATGAGGGCAATAGGCATCCCTTTGAAAGGTTTTGGAACATTAGCAAGCTCCAGTTGCTCTCTAAGTCCGGCAAAAAGAATCATTGCCAGACCAAATCCCAATGCATTTGCAATTGCAAAAACAACAGACTGAGCCATATTAAGCATTTGAGGATCTCCTCCAAATGTAAACTCCTTTGAAACCACAATAATTGCAACCCCTAGCACTGCACAGTTTGTTGTTATCAGAGGTAAAAATATTCCTAGGGCCTGATAAAGAGAGGGACTCACCTTTTTCAATATAATCTCTACCATCTGGACAAGTGCAGCTATCACAAGGATAAATGCAACAGTCTGCATAAATTCAATCCCCAGTGGTATAAGTACATAGTTCTGCAACAAATAGGTAACAAGGGTTGCTACAGACATTACAAAGGTAACTGCACCCGCCATTCCGGCTGCTGTACTTACCTTATTTGAGACACCCAGGAAGGGACAAACTCCCAGAAACTGTGATAGCAATATGTTATTAACAAATACTGCCGATATGATTATCAAAATATACTCCATAGCCCCTCCTATTTAATTTTTGTCTTTAACTTATTGAACAGAACCAGCAGGTAACCAAGGGCAATAAATGCACCCGGAGCCAGAATAAACACCAATATGCCATCTCCGTTGATAAATTTTATACCAAACGCCGAAGCACTTCCCAGAAGCTCCCTTACCAGACCCAGTACAGTAAGTGCCGCTGTAAATCCAAGTCCAATACCTACACCATCGAGAAACGAGTCATATACACTATTTTTAGATGCAAAGGCCTCTGCTCTACCCAGAACTATACAGTTCACAACAATAAGCGGAATAAAGAGGCCAAGTGTCTCGTATAACCCTGGTGTGTAAGCCTGCATTACAAACTGAAGAATAGTTACAAAAGATGCAATAACTACTATAAATGATGGAATTCTCACCTTTGCAGGAACATATCCTGCTATTGCAGAGATAACAACATTTGAGAGCATAAGGACAAAAGTTGTAGCCAACCCCATTCCCAAACCATTAATAGCAGATGTTGTTGTTCCCAGTGTTGGACACATTCCTAAAAGGAGCACAAAAACAGGGTTCTCCTTTAAAATCCCTTTCGTCAAGATACTAAGTTTACTCATCTTGCCCCTCCTTTTTAATATTTTGATCAACACAAAGTTTGTATACCTCCCAAGCAGCGGTAACTGCATCGCAGAAAGCTCTTGAGGTTATAGTCGATGCTGTGATCGCATCAACATCTCCACCATCTTTTTTTACCAGCAATTTATAATTCTCCGGGCTCTTCCCTTGAAACTGAACACTAAAATCACTCTTCCCCTCAACCATCTTATCTCCTAGTCCGGGAGTTTCTGTATGAGAGAGGACAGAAGTATTATTAATAGTCCCATCTGCATTAAAGCCAACCATTAGTACTATTCTGCCTCCAAAACCGCCGGTTGTAAAGCTCTCAACGGCGTAACCAACAATATCATCCATTCTCTTTGCAGGGTAAACAGTATATTTCTTCCCGTTTAGCTCCTTTATAAACTTGTCTGATGATGGATCATTATCAAATTCGGGAACAACCTTAGATATTGCAGAATTAATTTTTGCCACCTTTGCAGCATCAATTGGACTCTTTGTAAGTACATAAACACCTCCAAGAAGCGTAGAAGCAAGAAGGGTAATTGATGCAAGAGTTAGCACCATATTTTTTAGAGTAGATTCCCTAGCCATTCTTCACCTCCTTTCCAAACTTAGCAGGTTTAAAGTACATATTAAGAAGAGGAACCGTAGCATTCATTATAAGTATTGCAAAGGAGATTCCTTCTGGATATGCACCCCAATACCTGATTAACATAGTAATAATACCAATTCCTATTCCGTAAATAACCATCCCCTTTTTGCTCATTGGAGATGTAACATAGTCGGTAGCCATAAATATTGAGCCAATTAGAATACCCCCTGTAAGAACATTAAAGAGCGGGTCTGCGTGGATAGCAGGATTTATTAGCCAGAATATTCCGGAGAAGACAAGAACAGTACCTATAATGGCAACAGGAATATGGGGCCTTATAACTTTTCTTATAAGAAGATATACAAACCCAAGTATAAGAGCCAAAGCAGAGACCTCCCCCACAGAGCCCCCTATTTTTGAAAACAACATCTCAGCATAGGAGAAGTTATTATCTGTAAAGATCTGATCCATTGTAAGCCCCTTAGCAAGACCCTCTTTAACAATTGAGAGAGCAGTCGCGCCTGAACCTGCATCTATCCCCTCTCTAAACCAAGAGGTAGGGATAGAATAATCAGTCATAATTACAGGAAAAGAGACTAAAAGGAATACACGTCCTACTAAAGCCGGGTTGAAGAGGTTTTGCCCTACTCCTCCAAAAGTCATCTTAGCTATCCCGATGGCTACTACTGACCCAATAAACATAATCCACCAGGGTGAATTTGGAGGAAGATTAAGAGAAAGAAGAAGACCGGTCAGCGCTGCTGAATAGTCGTTAACGGTAATTTTTGTCTTAACTATATATCTCTGGATTACATACTCCACAGCGACAGCTGTGGCAACACCCACTAGCGCAAGCTTTATGGCCGAGAATCCAAAGAAATAGACCGAGACCAGCAACGAAGGAACCAGAGCAATAATCACATCTCTCATCAAACTCTTTGTTGACTCGTTTCCGTGTAGGTGTGGTGCCGGTGAAACAATCAGTTTTTTCATATTTGGAATTTAGATTTACTTTTTAGGTCTGCTTCTGATTATCTTTAGTACTTTACCTTTTGAAAGTCTTATGGTATCCAGCAGAGGAATATCTGCAGGACATACATAAAGACAACTTCCGCACTCAATACAGTCGTGTACCATATTCTCCTCAAGATCCTCAAGCCTGTTTGCCCTGGAGAGCCTATTTAGTAAATATGGTTCAAGGCCCATAGGACAAGCATCAACACATTTGGCACATCTTATACAGTTACTCTCCTCTCCTCTCTTTGTCTCCTCTTCAGTCAGAAGAAGCAACGCCGATGTGCTTTTTACAGAAGCCGCCTCAATTCTTGAAACTGCCTTACCCATCATAGGGCCTCCACTTACAAGCTTCTCTGCACCTTTAGGGAAACCGCCTACCGCAAATATCATTGACTCGAAAGTAGTACCTACCCTCATACGGAAATTTCTCTGTTCCGGCATACACTTCCCGGTAACAGTAACCACCCCTTCAAAGAGAGGTTTATTTTTTTGTACAGCCTCATAAACAGCAAGAGCCGTACCCACATTCTGAACAACAACTCCCACATCAATAGGAAGTCCCATAGATGGCACCTGCCTTCCAACAATAGCATCTATCAGCTGCTTTTCACCTCCCTGAGGATATCTCTTTTTCAGAGAGACAATCTTAATCTCCGGATAACCTTTTGAGGCTATCTCTTTCATCCTTTTTATTGCTTTTGGCTTATTCTCCTCAATACCCAGATAGGACTTTTTAACCCCTAACGCAGACATCATCAGCTTAACACCAATAAGAATCTCCTCTGAGTTTTCAACCATTATTCTGTAATCAGAGGTAAGATAAGGTTCGCACTCTGCGCCGTTCACAAGAAGAAACTCGGCCTTTTTACCTGGAGGGGGTGATAGTTTAATATGAGTTGGAAACGCCGCTCCACCCAGACCCACAACTCCGCACTGTGCGATTCTATCAATAATCTCCTGAGAAGAGAGTATTATCTCTCTCATTATCTCTGGTGAGCGATCAATACCCTCCATCCACTCGTCACCCTCAACATTAATAACAATATGCTGAGCAAGGTTACCTGCCAGATCCGGCATCATCTCAATTGAGTGAACTGTACCAGAAACAGATGAGTGAACATTTGCAGATATAAATCCGGATGATTTGGCAATCAACTGACCGGTCTTGACTTTATCGCCCTTTACCACTACTGGCTCCGCAGGAGCACCAAGATGTTGCGACATAGATATGAATGCTCTCTCCATTACAGGAAAGTCCTCAATTGCCGCATTAACAGAAATTTTATTATCGTGCGGATGAATACCGCCTATTTTAAATGTTTTGCTCATAACCGGGAATTATTGCTTTTCTACCTCTGCAACCACTTTTTTTGGAACTCTGACAGGGAAGTTTACCTCCCATATTGCGTTTGTAGGACACTCCACTACACATTTTCGGCACAACTTACACTTATTATAATCTATATATGCAAGATTTGACGTTATTGTAATAGCATCATAAGCACAAACTTTCTGGCATTTGGTACACCCGATGCAAGCAACAGCACAGGCCTTTCTTGCAACACCACCTTTATCTTTATTGATGCAGGAGACAAATATTCGTTTTCCTTTAGGCCCCTTATTCCTTAACTCAATAATCATCTTTGGACAGGCCTTGACACAAGCCCCGCAAGCGGTACATTTCTCCTCATCAACCTCTGGGAGTCCTGTCCTTGGGTTCATTTTAATAGCATCAAATTCACAAGATAGCTCACAATCGCCCTGTCCCAGACATCCATATCTGCAATCTGTATCTCCTGCGTACAACGATGCCATAACCGCACAAGAGGTATATCCATCATAATTATTTGATTTAGGCCTGCTGTCACAGTTTCCGTTACATCTTACAACAGCCACTTGAGGCACCTTCTCTGCAACAGTTCTGCCAAGGTACTCTGCAACCTTCTTCATCACATCGTTCCCACCAACCGGACAGAACAATCCGTCCATTGATTCAGAGTTAACGCAGCCCTCAGCAAAGGCCCTGCAACCCGTATAACCGCATCCGCCACAGTTTGCACCGGGAAGAATGGTCTCAACTTCATCAATTCTGGGATCCTCCACCACTTTAAACTTTTGAGCGGTAAAATAGAGAATCAAAGCCAATACAAGCCCAAGAATGGTAAGGCTCGCAATGGTAAAGATTATTGTAGCAGTCATATAGTTAGTTCAGTTTCTCGATTGTAAAAACATACTCTTTGCGGAACCTCTCTCTAAAGAGATAGACAATTGAATAATAGAGAGCAAGCCCCCCAATAATTGCCAAACCAGTTATTAGATCTCCGGCTCCTGCAGCAGACAAAGATAATAATATTGACACCAGAATCAACAACGGAATAAGGTAAGATATATATAGCGCCTTGTGTCCCAGGCTTTTTAGCAATAAAACATTTACTCTTTCACCAGGCTCATATTGGTCGTAACCAGAATTGGCTACCTCCACTACCTTCGCCTCAACCTCTCCAAGAGAGCAGGCCCCTTTTGCAGCACAAGAGCCACAAGCAGAGCTACTTAATATCTCTACAGTTATATAGTCTGGATTGATATCCAGAATCACACCCTCGTGATCAATTATATCATCTCTTTTCATTACTATTTAATCTTACTTTTCATAGGGTATTTAAGATTTTCAGTACTTTTTAAAGTCCCAAAAAGTCGCCCTATAATTATCTCCACCTCAAATCCGAGGGGTATTTTATTTTCATCGTCAGATATCCAAATTATCATCTCTTTGTCTCCTCTGAATACAGTTCCGGCAATAAGTTTTACTGCAAACTTAGCAGTATTGAATGTCCCCAGACCCTTAATTTTCTTAACCTCCTTCCCTACATATCTAAACGATATATCGTATATATCATCGTCAATAACAAAAGAGACTGGATACGATTTTCCGGGAGGATCACTCTTATAATCAAGAGTTCTTGCATAATAGAACATTGTTACAATATCATACGTGCAGGCACTCCCTTTTAACAGAGTATCTTTTTGTGGATTGTCGTATTTTTTTGTGATTGATCTTATCTGATTATCCGGAAAGAATGTAAAATTATTTTTCATCCTATACTTTCCCTCTTGAACACTCCTGTGAAAATAAAATGGACGAAGGCTCTTTGCATAAAATCTGGATTCGTAATAGTCTCTAACCTTAAAGAAAATATCGTAGAACCTGTAAGTTCTCCCTTCAACTATCGCGTGAAAATATTCACCTGCTCCTTCAGAAGAGTTAAATTTTAAACTAGCAATACCTTCAGCAACTTCGGAGACCACTCCTCCCCAATTATATGACAAAGAATATTTCAAAACCTCACCATCCCGGTACGGCAAATCCTCTGTGGTACCCACTCTTGGAGGTGGACAATCACTATTCTGAGCTTTGGTTAGATTAGCAATCAGAAAAAGGGATAAAAATATGAGGAGCCTTTTTATCATTCCATCAGTTATGAATCAAAATCCGAATTTGGAATAAACTCTGAACTGCTATTAAGTTTTGATCCGTATGTATGTACAGAACCTGCCTGATGTTCTCTGGATAGATCCGGATCTGTAATATCTACAAACTTCACCTCTGAATGTCTGAACCTCATTGACACATCACAAACAGCTCCGTTACGGTGCTTGGCTATTATTATATCTGTTACACCAGCCATTGCTGGATCCTCGGTAAGTCCGTAATAGTCCTGTCTGTGGATAAATACAACAATGTCAGCATCCTGTTCAATAGCTCCAGACTCCCTAAGGTCGCTCAGCTGAGGTCTCTTATTCCCCCCCCTAGTCTCTACAGCACGACTAAGCTGAGAAAGTGCTATAACCGGCACATTAAGCTCTTTTGCTATTGCCTTTAAAGATCTTGATATGGCCGATACCTCTTGCTCTCGCATACCTCTAAGCTCAGGAGGTCCACTCATCAGCTGAAGGTAGTCAATAATTATTGCCTTAACTCCTGCATTCATAACCAGCCTTCTGGCTTTTGACCTGAATTCATAAATTGAGAGAGAGGGAGTATCATCAATATAGAGTGGAGCTTTAATTAGTTGAGCAAGTCTTGTATTAATCTGAGTCCACTCATAATCTTCCAATTTTTTTCCACCTTTAATTTTGTCAGCAGATAGTCCGGTTTCGCTTATCATAAGCCTCTTTACCAGCTGAAGTGAAGACATCTCTAAAGAGAAAAAAGCTACAGGAATCTGATGATCCACTGCCATATTCCTTGCCATTGTAAGCACAAATGCTGTCTTACCCATTGAAGGCCTTGCAGCAAGAATAATCATATCAGATGGCTGCCACCCTAAAGTAACACGGTCAAGAGAGGTGTAGCCGGAACGTACTCCGGAAAGTCCATCTGACCTTAGCTGGCTATTGTGGAGCTCATCTATTGCCTCTTCAATAACAGATTTTACAGGCCTTGTCTCCCTTTTAATATTTCTATCCGAGAGTGAAAATATCTTTTGTTGAGTTGTGTCCAGCAAATCATCCACAGGAATATTATCGTCAAAGGAGTCCTTCTGAACCTCATAAGAGATTGAGATTAACTCTCTCTGAATATATTTCTGCAAAAGAAGTTTGGAGTGGTACTCCAAGTGAGCTGCAGAACTAATCCTCATACTTAACTGAGTCAGAAAAGCATTTCCCCCAACAAACTCCAAATCTCCGCTTCTCTTTAACTCATCTGAAACTGTAAGTAAATCTACAGGATAGTGTTTATCCGACAGCGATTTTATGGCATTGAATATCTTCCTGTGAGACTCCTTGTAAAAACACTCCGCAATAATAATCTCAAGAGTCTCCGGAACCATATTTGGTTCCAGCATAAGGGCACCCAATACTGCCTCCTCAATATCGAGAGCTTGAGGTGGTTTTTTACCCATTTCAAGGCCAAGTGAATCAAGGTTTTTCTCCTGAGTCTGTTTTGATTTATTATAAGTTTTTGCCATAAATTCAAAGTCTATCTAGCGCACCGGCAATTAGTCCGGCCGAATATAAAATCTCTTCTTCAGAAATAGATAGAGGTGGTGCTATCCTAAATGAGTTTTCATTAAAAAGAAACCAGTCACTCATCACTCCATTTTCAATCAATAAGGGCAATATCATTTCCGCAGATTTACTGCTTCCCAAATCTACTGCAAGCAGTAGCCCTATCTGCCTAATCTCTTTAACCGCAGGGTGTCCTTGCAAAAGTTCCCTATATAAGGCCCCCTTTCTCTCTGCATCATCAACCCAATTCTCTCTCAAAAGAATTTTCAAAGAGGCCAAAGCAGCTGCACAAGATACAGGATGACCTCCAAAAGTTGTTATATGACCTAATACAGGATTAGATTGCCATAAATCCATTAACTCCTTAGATGCAGCAAATGCTCCTAACGGCATTCCCCCTCCCAACGCTTTCGCTAAGGTAATAATATCCGGCACAACATTCCATCTCTGAGCTGCAAAAAGTTTTCCACATCTTCCAAAGCCAGTTTGAATCTCGTCAAAAATTAATATAGTCCCCGTTTTGTCACATCTTTCTCTTACAGCTTCAAGATATCCCTCAACAGGAATCTGAACACCACCCTCTCCCTGAACAGGCTCAATAATAAATGCCGCGGTTCTTTCAGTGATTAGCTCAAGATCCTCAAAAGAGTTAAATCTAATATGTCTGATATCAGGGAGTAATGGCCTGAATGAGTTTTTGAATTTTTCAGAACTCATAAGGCTTAAAGCTCCTTGAGTACTCCCGTGGTAACAGTTAACACAGCTAATAATCTCTCTGCGTCCGCTCTTCCTCTTTGCCAGTTTTATGGCTGCTTCATTTGCTTCACTTCCTGAGTTAACATAGTAGATTACATCCAAATTTCCAGGTAGTTGAGAGGCCAAAAGTGTTGCGTGATCAACTTGAGGTTGCTGAACAATCTCACCATAAACCATTAAGTGCATATGTTTTGATGCCTGCTCACAAACTGCAGCAATAACCTCAGGATTTGAATGTCCCACATTTGACACAGAGACTCCAGAAACAAGATCTACATACCTCTTTCCCTCCGGAGTATATAAGAATACCCCCTCCGCCCTCTGAATTTCAATTCCCAGAGGAGAGGGGGAAGTCTGACCTATATGTCTTAAGAAGTTTTCCCCTAGTCTATAGGGTTTCCGGAACATTACTCTTGTCCGAATTCAGCATTCACAAGTATTCTGCCGCAATATTCGCAGACGATAATCTTTTTACTTTGAGCAATATCCATTTGTCTTTGAGGTGGAATTTTGTTGAAGCAACCAGAACAAGCATCCCTTCTAACTGTCACAACAGCAAGACCATTACGTGCATTTAACCTCACCTTTTTGTATGCGGCAAGCATTCTTGCATCTATCTGAGCCTGAATTCCTTCAGAGAGTTTTACCAACTCATCCTCCTCCTTTGCTGTCTCGGCAATAATTGAGTCCAGCTCACTCTTCTTCTGCTCTAAATCCTTTTCTCTCTCTTGCAGTGCAGTTACGGCACTTTCAAGAGCAGCTTTCTTGTCAACCAGCAGAAGTGTATTCTCTTTAATCCTCTTCTCAGCAAGTTCAGCCTCAAGACCTTGGTATTCTATCTCTTTTGTAAGAGAATCATACTCTCTGTTATTCTTAACATTGTTTTGCTGAGCTGTATATTTCTCTATGAGTGACTTGGCATTCTCAAGATCCATCTTTTTCTGATAGATGAGTCTCTCCGCATCTTTCAGTTCAACCTGAAGATTATCAACTCTTGTTTTAAGACCCTCAATATCATCCTCAAGATCCTTAACCTCCAAAGGCAACTCACCTCTTAAGAGGTGTATCTTGTCAATCTTGCTGTCTGTCTGCTGCAGCTGATACAAAAGATTCAATTTTGTCTCCATTGTGAGGTCACCCTCACTGTTTGCACTCTTCTGGAGAGAGATAAAAGTTCCACCATCCAGCGGAGTCTCTATAGTTGGTTTCTGTTTTGTTGCCATAACCCTCTTAGTGATAGTATATTAAATTATTGTTGTTATCGGAAATGCGAACTTCAAAGTTAGGTAATTTTTTTGACAGTATATCTTTTAACAATAAGAGCACCTCATTCTCACTTTCAAAATGTCCAATATCCATAACCATAAAGCCATCTTCACATAAAAATTTATGATATGAAAGATCTCCTGTTATAAGTACTTGTGCGCCTGAAGCAATTGATTTTTCAATCAAAGAGCCACCACTTCCGCCACAAAGAGCCACTCGCTCAATTTTATTTGATAATAACTTTGAATGCCTCACAATTTTAAGGCCGAATATCCTCTTAAGATAAGACAATAGCTCCTCAGCCATCATTGGATTGGGAAGTTGTCCCACTACCCCTAGTCCAATATTTTCATCCTCTGCATCCAATATTTCAACCTCCTTAAGTCCAAGTCTGCTGGCCATTAATCCGCTAACTCCGGGTAATACTTTGTCTGCATTAGTATGTGCAGAATAAATTACTATTCCGTTTTTTATTGCCTCTTCAACCATCCTCTCCACTACAGAACCACCTGCAACTCTCTTCAAGGGTGAGAAAATAAGAGGATGATGAGTAATAATCATATCAACACCCTTTTCAGCAGCCTCTTTAATTAAATCTGGAGTACAATCCAGAGCCAGAAGAGCGGAACGAACCTCCTTGTTTGGGCCGCCAATAGTAAAACCGGAGTTGTCCCAACTCTCCTGAATATTTCCAGGGGCAAACTCTTCAATAACAGCGGCTACTGATGACGCCTTTATTTTCATAATATCTTTTGAATTTCCTGAAGCCTCTCCTTTATTCCGGTAAGTGATTCAATTACATCAACACGCCTGTCTACTCCATCCTTGTTATCTTTCATCCTGTTTGAAGCTCCCTCAAGGGTCATCCCTCTCTCTTTTACCAGATAATAGATCAACTTAAAATTTGACACATCATCTGCAGTAAATAATCTGTTTCCCTTTTTGTTTCTTGCAGGCTTGATATATTCAGGAAATTTCTGAGCCCAGAATCTTACAAGCGAGGTATTCTCCCCAAGCAAATCCGCGACCTCTCCAATGGTGTAGTATAATTTCTCCGGCTTGAACTCTTTGTAAGGCATATCGTAAAATTTATAATAGTTAATTAATCAAGAGACTGTCCTGTATTCAATGAAATCATAAGCATCTCTCTATACTCTCTTGGAGAGAGATCCGCAAAAAAATAATTTACCGGCTCCACAGCTCTTCCATCCAGATGTACCTCAAAATGGAGGTGAGGAGCAAAGGATAGCCCGCTGTTACCCACTCTTCCAATAACACTCCCCTGTTTAACCTGCTGTGATTTTCTAACCAGCATATCTCCCAAATGCGAATATACGGTTTTATATCCACCCCAATGCTCAATAACAATCTGATTTCCTCTTCCCCTGTCTGATCTGGTTACCTCAACAACCACACCATTGGCAACTGCAACTACCTCTGTCCCTATTGCAGCCAGCAGGTCCACGCCATTGTGCATCTGCATAGTTTTATAAAAGGGGTGAATCTTCATTCCCAAACTCGCTCCGGTTTGGTTTACCGCAAGCCTCTCAATTGGTAAGATAGATGGAATATCTGTTGCATTATCAGCACCTAAAAATTCATTGTAAATAAGATCTAACTTATCTCCTGCCTTTTTAACCAACTCCTCAACTTCTGCCGATTTTTGAGCAGAGAACTTCACTACCTCCATATCCTCCAATGAATCTAAATGTTCATAAACGGCAGCATCGTATGCAGAATTAACCAGATCCGGAGGCAATGATTTGAAAATATTCATATATATCTCTCTATCTCTAGTCTGAAGATCAGAAAGCACATCTTCCAGAAGATTCATCTTCTCAACAGCATTTTTATACTCCTGCTCCATCATTTCTCTCTCCCTTAAAAGTCTCTCCTCCTCCCTTGTGTTAATAAAGAGGGCTGCAATAATATAATATAATATTGCCAGAAGTATGCTCCCAATAAGATATCCAAGGAATATCCTCAGCTTTCCCTTAATACCCAACTTGTCCTCTACAAATTTAAGCTGATCCTTATTGAATTTATATTTGCTCATCTCTCCTATCCTTTATATTGGGACGAGGGAGAGACAAGTGCCAGAAATGCATCTGAATCTATGTCCCGATTGTAGTAGTTCAAAGGATTAACCGGACGGTTCCTGTAAATAACCTCGTAGTGGATATGTGGTCCTTTGGACCTTCCGGTATTACCCATCAATGCAATATGCTCCCCTCTTTTCACAACTCTTCCCATTGTTACTAGAGAACTTTTAAGGTGTGCATACCTGGTTTTATATCCAAAGCCGTGATCGATAATTATAAAATTACCATATCCAAAAAAGTCATAACCTATTTCAACAACCTTCCCATTTCCGGTAGCATAAATAGGCTCACCGGCAGGCCCGGATATGTCAACTCCGTTATGCATTCTGTATGCGCCATTGAAAGGATCCGGACGATATCCGAATGAGCTTGAATACCTGATTCTTTTTGAAGCAATATTTACAGGTGGAATTGCAGGCACACAAAGAGCCATCTCATCCGCATTTCTTGCTAGTTGAGAGACCTCATCAAAAGATCTGCTCTGAACAAATGCCTTTTTGTAGAGCTGATCCATATTCATCACCGTTGAAGTAAGTATTCCGGAACGGTCTACAGACTCCAGATAAGAGTATCTGTTCACCCCTCCAAATCCAGCCTCTCTGACATCCTGAGGAATCTCCTCCATACCAAAAACAGGGCGATATACATAATTATCTCTAATCTGAAGAGAGTTCAAAATTCTGTTGGCCTCTTCAAAACGTCTGTTCATAAGTGCAAGTCTGTTTGCAAGATCTGCATTTTCACTCCGGATACTCAAAATCTTTGGAGTCTCTATACCCATATACTGAGTATAAACAAAATAATACCCAACGGAGACTGCTATACTCAATAGAAATAATCCAAAGCCTTTGGAAAACCTTGACTTTACGGAGATTTTATGAATCTCGTAAGCTAGTGTTTCAGGATTGAATTTATACCGTTTGTTCTTTGACATTGGGGAATTTTAACCTTAAATTCGTGCAAATTTAAATATTTTTAATAAAAAACCTATTTTTGTCATTCACTTATAAAACCCTCTGGAATATACAACATTATGACATCTAAAGATATACGTAAAAACTTTCAGGATTTCTTTGCAAGCAAAGGTCATACCATAGTGCCTTCAGCTCCTATGGTTGTGAAGGATGATCCCACTCTTATGTTTACAAATGCTGGGATGAATCAGTTCAAAGACTGGTTCTTGGGCAATGAACCTGCAAAATATACCAGAGTTGCCGACACCCAAAAATGTCTTAGGGTTAGTGGTAAACATAATGACCTTGAAGAGGTGGGACACGATAGTTATCACCATACTATGTTTGAAATGCTTGGCAACTGGAGTTTTGGTGATTACTTCAAAAATGAGGCCATAGATTGGGCGTGGGAACTTTTAACAGAAGTTTACAAGCTTGACAAGGATAGACTCTACACTACAATTTATGAGGGTAGTGAGGAGGATGGCATACAGGAAGATGCCGAGGCAAGGGAAAGATGGTTGAAATATCTTCCGGCTGAAAGAATTATAAGAGGGAATAAAAAGGATAACTTCTGGGAGATGGGAGATACCGGTCCCTGTGGCCCTTGCAGCGAGATACACGTTGACCTCAGAGAGGATGAGGAGAGAATTAAAACTCCAGGAAGAGAGCTTGTAAATATGGGGCACCATCTCGTAATAGAAATATGGAATCTTGTATTCATCCAGTATAACAGGAGAGCAGACGGCACCTTAATACCGCTCCCGCAAAAACACGTTGATACCGGAATGGGGTTGGAGAGGCTATGTATGGCAATGCAAGGTAAAAAGAGCAATTACGATACAGATGTCTTCACCGGATTAATTGCAGAAATCTCCGCTTTGTGTGGCAAAGCGTATGGTAAAGATGATAAGGTAGATGTTGCAATGAGAGTTATTGCAGACCATATACGAGCCATCAGCTTCTCAATAGCAGATGGACAACTTCCATCAAACGTTAAGGCTGGTTATGTAATTAGGAGAATATTAAGAAGGGCTGTCAGGTATGCATACACTTTTCTGGGTATCGAGGAGCCCTTTCTATGTAAACTCGTACCGCTTCTTGTAACTGAAATGGGTGATGCATTTCCTGAGCTGGTTAGAAATAAAGAGCTTATCACCAAAGTAATTAAAGAGGAGGAGGATTCATTTCTTAGAACTCTCGACAAAGGGATAAGGATGCTTGACAACATTATGTTGAAAAACGCAGATAGCAAAACTATCTCCGGAGAGGAGGCATTTGTATTGTATGACACATACGGATTCCCTCCGGATCTGAGCGACCTTATTGCAAGAGAGAATGGATTTAGAATTGATCATAAATCATTTGAAAATGAGTTGCAAAGGCAAAAGGAGAGAAGCAGAAATGCCACTTCAACTCAGGAGGGCGACTGGACTGAACTAAGGAGTTACAACGGAACAGAATTTACTGGATACGAAAATATTGAATCGCCTGCTCAAATTGTCAGATTCCGAATAGTTAAGACTAAAACTAAAGAGCTTTTCCACATTGTCCTGGACAGAACTCCTTTCTATGCCGAGAGTGGAGGGCAGGTTGGAGATACAGGCTATCTTCTATCTGAATCGGGTGAAAAGATTAACGTTATAAACACTCTCAAAGAGAATAATCTTCACATCCATATTACAGAAAGAATCCCTTCAAATACATTAGAGACATTTACTGCAGTTGTTGACAAAGAGAAGAGAGAGTCAACAGCAAATAATCATACGGCAACTCACCTTCTACACAAAGCACTAAGAGATCTTCTTGGATCTCATATTGAACAGAAGGGCTCTCTTGTGAGTCATAATTACTTTAGATTCGACTTCTCTCATTTTGAGAAAATTTCTCCTGAAACCCTCAGGGAGGTTGAGGAGAGAGTTAATAAAATGATTCGGGAAAACTCTCCTAGAGATGAGAAGAGAGAGATTCCGGTTGAAGAGGCTAAATCAATGGGTGCTATGGCACTCTTTGGAGAGAAATACGGAGATACAGTAAGGGTAATAAGATTCGGAGAATCACTTGAGCTATGCGGTGGCACACACACCTCTCACACCGGCAACATCGGATTTTTCAAAATTATTTCTGAGTCTGCAATTGCAGCAGGTGTAAGACGTATTGAGGCTACAACCGGGATATATGCAGAGAGGCTTGTCCATAACAATGAAGATATTGTAGCTTCAATAAAGGCACTCTTTAACAACTCACCAAATATTCTTGCAACTATTACCAAAGTAACTGAAGAGAACGAAACGTTCAAAAAAAGAGTAGAGGAGTTTATGAGAGAGAGAGCGCTGGAACTTAAGAAGCATCTTTTAACAGAGACTCAAAACATAAACGGAATAAACGTTATAATGCTAACAGGTGAGTACCATCCGGAGGTGGTGAAAAACGTAGCATTTCTTCTTAGAAGCGAGAAAAGCACTATGTTTGCGGCAGGATACAAATTTGAGGGGAAGGCAAACCTAGCTCTTATGTATTCAGATGATCTTGTATCACACGGATGTAACGCAGGAAAAGAGATTCGCGAGGCGGCAAAACTTATTTCCGGAGGCGGAGGGGGACAGCCCTTCTTTGCCACAGCAGGTGGAAAAGATGTATCGGGACTTCAGGCAGCAGTAACCAAACTTGTAGAATTGGCAACAAAATAGAGTAGATTGAAAAAGCTGGACAGATTTATTATCCAGGCCTTTCTTGGCCCGTTTATACTGACATTTCTCATTGTGACATTTGTCCTGATGATGCATTTTTTATGGCTGTACATCGACGAGCTGGTGGGTAAAGGGTTAAGTCTGGGAGTTATTGTAGAATTTATGGGATGGGGTGCCGCAACTCTTATTCCGCTGGCGCTTCCACTAGCGACTCTCCTTGCGTCAATTATGACAATGGGAAATTTTGGAGAGAATAATGAACTCTTAGCAATGAAGGCAGCAGGAATCTCTCTTATAAGAGTTCTTTCTCCATTGATGATTCTCTCTTTAGTTATAGCTACCGGAGCCTTCTTTGCCTCCAATAATCTCATACCTCACGCATATGACAACATCTATACTCTTAGAGATGATATAAACAGAACAAAAGAGGAGATTAGTATTCCCACAGGAATATTCTATGACGGAATTGACAACTATGAAATAAGAATTGATAAAAGAGACGAAAA
>JAQVRQ010000093.1 GCA_028700975.1 Bacteroidales bacterium
AGAATCTCTCTGGAAGAATAATGGATATTGAAAAGGCTAATCTATATAATACTTATAAAGAGAGAGTTGGAGAGGTAGTTGTTGGAGAGGTTTATCAGGTATGGAAAAAAGAGGTACTTGTTATGGATGAAGAGGGCAATGAACTACTTCTTCCTAAGACTGAACAAATACCATCTGACTTTTTCCGTAAAGGTGACTCTGTAAGAGCTGTTGTTGCAAGAGTAGATCTTAAAAACAACAATCCTGTCATTATACTCTCCAGAACTGCAAACGAGTTTCTTGAGAGACTCTTTGAACAGGAGGTTCCGGAAATTTTTGATGGTCTTATAACTATCAAAAAGATTGTCCGCATACCTGGAGAGAGAGCTAAAGTAGCTGTTGAATCTTATGATGAGAGAATTGATCCTGTTGGTGCTTGCGTAGGTGTTAAGGGTTCCAGAATCCACGGAATTGTTAAAGAGCTTCGCAACGAAAACATTGATATCATAAACTGGACTTCTAATATGCAGCTTCTTATTCAAAGAGCTTTAAGTCCTGCTAAAATAACTTCAGTAAAAATTCACGACGACATCAAAAAGGTTTTTGTCTCACTTAATCCAAGCGATGTATCTCTTGCTATTGGCAAGGGGGGAAGTAACATTAAGCTTGCTGGTCAGCTAGTGGGTATGGAGATTGAGGTTTTCCGTGAAATTGACGAAGATGAAGATGACGTTATGCTAGATGAGTTTACAGACGAAATTGATGAGTGGGTAATCAAGGCTCTTCAATCAATAGGTTGTGATACTGCAAAAAGCGTACTTGCCATTCCGGATGCCGAGATTGCTCGCAGAGCAGATCTTGAAGTTGAAACAGTCCAGGAAGTTAAGAAAATATTGAACTCAGAATTTGAGGAGAACAACTAAAAAAACAAACAGAGAGTAGACATATGACAGAAAGCGAAAATATAAGAGTTAACATAGTTCTCAAGGAATTCAACATTGGGCTGGGGACCTTGTCCGATTTCCTTAAAGCAAAGAAGATTGACATAGACCTGAAACCAATTACTAAGCTTAGTCCCGATGTCTATGCTCTCATTCAGAAAGAATTTGGCAAAGAGCAACTTATCAAGGAACAATCCAAAAAGGTTGCAATTAAAGTGAAGGATATCACTGATCAAGCCGATATGCACAAACAGGAGGATCACGAAGAGGAGACTCAGGTAAGAGAGGTATTTATCAAAACATCTATTGTGGAGCCCCCACAGCCTAAGATAATTGGCAAGATAGACCTTGACAAACCATTTCATCAGTCTCAACCGGTAACTCCCCAGAAACCGGAAACCAAGCCTGAACCTGTTATTGCAAAGGATATCGTTGAAAAGGTGACTGAGGTACAACCAGTGGAAGAGAAGCCGGAAGTTGTAGCAGAAGAGAGAATCGCTGAAGAGAAAGCTATTGAGGAGAAAGTTGTTGAAAAAGAAACTGAAATAGCTCCTAAAAAGCCAACTGATGTTATTTCAGAAAAACCGATTGAGATAACTCCAGAAAAAACAGATGAGATAATTTCAGAGGTTCCTGCAGTGAAGGATACTATAGTTATCAAGGACGAGATTCCTGAGAAGGCTGCTGAAATTTCTGTGGAAGATAAATCAGAAATGGCCGTTAAACAGAGTTCAGACAAAGCTTCTGAAAAAAGTGAAGAGAAGAAAAAAGGTGTAGAGAAGGATAAGAAGAGAGTTGCAGTTAAAACTGACATTAAGAAAAAAATTGAGCAGAAAGAGGCAGATGCAGGGGAGACTCAAGCACCTGCTCCTATCGAACATATTGAAACAAAATTTGAGAAACTTGCCGGACCTAAAATTAGCGGCACTTTAGACCTAACGCAATTTGAGAAGAAGAAGAGCGAACCAAAACCACATAAAGGCAAAAGAGAGAGAATTCACAAAAGCGGAAAAGAGAAGGTTGATATCTCAAGAGAGTCTGGTAATGATCGTAAACCTGCAAAAAGCGCAGAGACTCCTGGGACAGGAAAGAACCTTAGACCGGCAAAGGATCCTAAACATCTTGTTAAATCAAAAGACAGATTTAAACCTGTTAGAGCTGAGGTAGACGAAGATGCTGTTCAAAAACAGATCAAAGAGACCTACGCAAGAATGACAGAGGGGAAGGGTAAGACAAGAGGCTCTAAATACAGAAGAGACAAGAGAGATTTGGTGAGCCAGAAGATGATGGAGGAGCAGGAGATGCAGGAAAAGAGCTCTAACATTCTCAAAGTTACCGAGTTTGTAACAGTTAACGATCTCTCAATAATGATGGACGTTCCTGTTATAAAAGTAATTGAGGCCTGTATGAATCTGGGACTTATGGTATCCATTAATCAGCGTCTTGATGCTGAGGCAATGGTACTTGTTGCAGAGGAGTTTGGCTTTACTATGGAGTTTATCACTGCTGATATTCAGGGTGCAATTCAGGAAGAGGCAGATACTGAAGAGAATCTTATGCCAAGACCTCCAATTGTAACAGTAATGGGCCACGTTGACCACGGAAAAACATCACTCCTTGACTATGTGAGAAAAGCAAACGTGATTGCAGGTGAGGCAGGAGGAATAACTCAGCATATTGGTGCATACAATGTTAAACTACCTACCGGACAAAAAATCACATTCTTAGATACACCGGGGCACGAGGCATTTACTGCAATGCGTGCAAGGGGAGCAAAAGTTACCGATATTGCCATTATTATTATTGCTGCTGATGATGCCGTGATGCCTCAAACAAAAGAGGCCATTAATCACGCCCAAGCCGCAGGTGTTCCTATGATTTTTGCAATTAACAAAATTGACAAACCGGGAGCAAACGGCGAGAAGATTAAGGAGCAACTTGCAAATATGAATCTACTTGTTGAAGATTGGGGAGGTAAATTTCAGTGCCAAGAGATATCTGCAAAGCAGGGACTCAATGTAGATAAGCTTTTGGAAAAAGTTCTACTTGAAGCAGAGTTGCTGGATCTCAAAGCAAATCCAAATAAAAATGCCAACGGAACTGTTATTGAATCATCTCTGGATAAGGGAAGAGGATTCCTCGCCACTGTACTTGTACATTCAGGCACAATGAAAGTTGGAGACTTTTTACTCAGCGGAAGCTACCACGGAAAAATCAAGGCTATGTTCAATGAAAGGGGACAAAAGGTTACAGAGGCCGGTCCATCCACCCCTGTATCTATACTCGGCCTTAACGGAGCTCCTGCAGCTGGTGAGATCTTCAACATTATGACAGATGAGAAAGAGGCTAAAGATATCGCCAACAAGAGGGAGCAGCTTCTAAGAATTCAGGGCCTTAAGACTCAGAAACACATTACTCTTGAAGAGATAGGAAGGAGAATTGCTATTGGCAACTTCCAAGAGTTGAATATAATTGTTAAAGGTGACGTAGATGGATCTATAGAGGCACTCTCTGATTCACTTATCAAGCTTTCAAACGAAGAGATTCACGTAAATGTAATACACAAAGCTGTTGGTGCAATCTCTGAAAGCGACGTTCTTTTAGCAGCAGCGTCAAATGCAATTATTATTGGCTTCCAGGTTCGTCCATCATCTAATTCAAGAAAACTGGCAGATAAGGAGGAGATTGAGATTCGTCTCTACTCTGTTATCTACGATGCAATAAATGAGGTTAAGAGCGGTATAGAAGGTATGCTTGCTCCAGAGGAGAAAGAGGAGATAACAGCAACTGCAGAGGTACGTGAAACGTTTAAAATCTCTAAGGTGGGTACAATTGCCGGTTGTATGGTTAAAGAGGGCAAACTTACAAGAAGTGCCAAGATACGTGTTATCAGAGATGGTATTGTTATCTACACCGGAACACTCGGTTCACTTAAGAGGTTCAAGGATGATGTTAAGGAGGTTGCTTCAGGATATGACTGCGGTCTTAACGTTGACAACTTTAACGATATTAAAGTAGGAGATATTATTGAATCATATACAATAGTGGAAATTAAGAGAAAGCTATCATAGCCTCTCTTAAATTATATTCACTTCTGGTTCAATATCAATATTAAAGCGCTCTTTGACAGCAGCACGTATTTCGTCTGCAAGGTCAAGGAGCTCTTTTCCTTTTGCCCCTTCAAATGCAAGAAGGACCAAAGCCTGATTTTCGTGAACACCCACACTTCCCTTACGAATGCCTTTAAATCCACACTGGTCAATTAACCAGGCGGCGGGCACCTTACTCAGACCCTCACCGGCAGGAAAAATTTTCAAAGATGGGTTTTCCTCCTTTATTGCAGAAGCCTGTTGAGCAGGAATAACAGGATTTTTGAAGAAACTACCTGCATTACCAACAACATTTGGATCTGGAAGTTTTGATTCGCGTATTTTGCATACTATCTCTCTGACATCACCAATGGTTGGATTCTCAATTTTTGATAGCTCATCATTGAGGTCTGCGTAATTTGCATTAATGATGGGGTATTTAGAGAGTTTGAAAAGCACTTTTGTTATTATAGCTCTTCCTTTAAGCTCTCTTTTGAATATTGAATCCC
>JAQVRQ010000038.1 GCA_028700975.1 Bacteroidales bacterium
TCTTTGTCAGAAGAGACCTTAATTAAAAGGTATTACAGAGAGACACCGGACGTAGAAATGAGTAATGAGCTACGCCAATATAGAGATATGTTTGCTCTTTATGAGAGGGAGGCTGTTTTAATTAATGATAGAGCGGCAAGAACTCAACCGCGCAAAACTTTGTTTATGAATCATCAATTGATGAAATGGGGAAGTGTTGCTGCTGCCGCAATAATTCTTATTGCGCTGTTTGTTACAAATCCACGTCAGAGCGACACTCTTAGATTTGTTATTGATGGTGAAAATATCAATGATAAAGAGCTGGCATTATCTTTTGCTGGTAGCAAAATGGATAAGATTAATGAGTTGATGAAGAGGCTTGAGAAGAGTGAGGAGTATATGGGTACAGTATCAAAAGCTGAAAAACCAGTCTCAAGTTTAGATAAACTAAACAAGGTTTTGTCACAAAGTTAGAGTAATGTTCGTCTTAATTTCAAATGGACAACAGAAACAAATAACTTAATAAGAAGAAATATGAAAAAGATAATAGTTGCGATATTTATGTTGATTGCTATTCCGCTATCACTAGCAGGTCAATCAAAGGAGATTAATGATCTATTGGATAAATATGAGAAGAGAAAAGCTGTTCAATCTGTTACTGTCTCCTCAGATTTAATATTAATGGCCGGAAAATCCGGAGATTGGGGAGATAAACTGTCAAAAATCAGGATTGTATCTGTAGACTCAAATGTTTATGAAAACAATGTTCCACTAAGAGTAACATTTAAACAAGAGATGTTTGAGCTTGTCGAGAGGTTAAAGCTTGTTAGCACACTTAAAATTAAAGATGGGGATGATGAGGTTGAGATGTTTGTTAATCAAAAACAGAATGGTGCACTTCTTTTTCTAAATAGTTCAAATAAAGAGTTTGCCGTCATTGCAATGTTTGGCAATATTGACGACAAACTCATTAAAACAGCCATAAATGGAGGTATTAGTATAAGATAATACTAATCCCAGGTTTCTGTAACCCCTTTATAAGTAATATTATATACAATTCTTGTTGGTGATCCGGATAGGATTTCAACAAGAATTTTGTCATTAATAGCACTATTCCTTGAGTCATTAACAGTTAAAGAGCAATCTCCGCTATATGGTCTGTATATATACTTGCTACTATAGTAACCATAAGTTTGAGGATAAAAGGTCATTTCAGATGAAATTGTATATGAAATAATCAAGCTCTCTGTTGTGGAGTAACCAAAGGGGATATAATCACCCTCTCCGGCAACTGTATATATATATCCTGCGGCAGATGTTGGGGTCTCTACTCTTCTTCCTGTCAGATCAAGATCTAGATTCATATTCTCGTTGTATCCCTCATTATCATAATTAGATACCCTCCAGGTTAACTCTCCTGTGCATTCAATTAATAGATGGAAACTAGGTAATGGATGATATTCAAATGAAGGCTCCGCAAATAGAATCTTCCATTTTGCGCCGGGAGTATGAATTGACTTATCATCAGGATATATGTATATAGGAGTCCCGGTCAAGTTCCACACTCCTGCAGAATATCTAATTTTATTATCCGGGAAAAATCTATCCTCTATCTGATTTTTCTCCTCTTCCAATGCAGACATCCACAAGTCAAGTTTGAGAGTTAGATCTGCGGCAAAAAGATTATTTGAGATAACTTGTGTTGTTATATCCCAGATATGTCTTCCAGCCTCTGTCTTTTTAGGCACACGATCACCATCTTCAAGTATGCAGGAGTTTGCGGTTATCGCCACCAGCATCATAAATATAAAATTTCTTGCCTTCATCTTTGCCACCTCCTTTTATCCGGGACAACTCTTAGTCCTACTCCCATTGTAAATACACCTAATGTGCCAATTGTTTGAACCTCAGAAAACCAAAAGAGTCTCTTTCCAACTGAGATGCCAAATCCTGTAAGTTGAATAGACGGTCCCCATTCAATATATGGTTCTGAAGAGTTCCCATTACTTTGATTACAAGGGTGCTTAATCATTAAACCAACACCAAGTCCTACAGATGAGTACATTCTTACCCACTCTCTGTTAAACCAGGCAAAACGTAATGTAGGCGTGAAGAAAAAGCTTCTTGAGGTCTCTCTGTCAATAATCTCGTTAGTTTCCGATGCATAGATATTGCGAAAGCTGCCTACATAAGATAGTGTAGCACCCATCTCAAGCCATTTGGCAACTTTAATACTATGCCCCATACTTAAGGCTCCTGTACTATATAGATTTCCCCTGTAGGTCTGAAGACCATAATATTGGTCTGTAACAGATGGTGTTTGCAGGTCCCAGTGAAAATCTAAAAATTCAAAATCGTAGGTTAGTGGAAGAAGTCCGTGGCTGATTCTAACTTCAGCTTCGGGTAACTGTTTGCCTCTGTTGGAGTTCCAGTAGCGAACCTGCCCGTTTGCCAACTCTGCAAATATTGTTACAGCGATGGCTAGCATTAGTGTTTTTTTGAACATCTTTTGTAGTTTATCATTGACCAAGATAGCTATTTTTCAAATATCTAGAATGCCATCTGGTAGTAAAAGAACTAATTTGTTATTTTTAAAGTCAATAGAAGATATAAAATCCTCGTGAAGAGGTATAAGACTCTCTCCCTCTTTAAATACTCTCTTTAAACTGATGCAAGGATTGCCCGGGTAATCGTAGAAGTTTGAAATATCTCCCAGTAAAATATTATCTGTGTTGTAGACCTTCAATCCAACAAGGTCTGCTGGAGTAAACTCACTTTTTTTATTTTTCCCCTTTATTCCTATAGATTGTTCTGTATAGATAAGCTCACCCTCAACCTCAGACGCCAATTCCAAAGTGTCAATATTGTCAAGTTTAAGAATGAACTTCTCAGTGCCTTTTGATTCAATTTCAGAAATAAAAAAAGGAACCGGTAGCCCATCAAAATAGATGAATACCGGTCTCTTTTTATTGATTTTGTTCTTGGCTTCCGATGCTATCCTAATAAGAATACCTCCATCAGTTCCAAATGACTTGAGAACTTTTGCAACAGGCAGCAACTTATTTGCTGACTCCTGCATTAGATTACGCTTCAGTTGTTTCTTCAGCAGCAGGTGCCTCCTGAATGTTCTCTTCTGCTACCTCTGGTTGGGTCTCTGCTTGAGACTTAGCAGCAGCAGCCTCAGCAGCCTTGCGCTCATCCTCTTTTCTCTTTGCCAGTTCAGCAGCTCTTGCTTCGTTCACTTTTGCCTCTTCTGCAGCTGCAGCTTTCTTGGCATCGCGAGTACTCTGAGCTATCTGAGATACTTTTGTTGACAATTTATTATCCTTTTCAGATGCCCAAGCTGCCCACTTTTGATCTGCGATCTCTTGTGTTAATGCTCCCTTCTTAACTCCCTCTTGCAAGTGCTTCCTAAGAAGAACTCCTTTATATGAGAGTATTCTGCGACAGGTATCAGTAGGCTGAGCACCATTGTTAAGCCATTTAAGAGCCTCTTCAGTGTTCAGTTCTATGATTGCTGGGTTTGTGTTTGGATTGTAAGTGCCAAGTTTTGCGATGTAACGACCATCGCGAGGTGCACGACCATCTGCAACTACGATATGGAAGAATGCGAAATTCTTTTTACCGTGGCGGGATAGGCGAATCTTTACAGCCATAATGCTTTGTTTTTTAAGTTTTTAATTATTAACTTCCTTATCTTCCCGAGAAAAGGTCCGCAAATATACAACCTTTTTACAGAACTGCAAACTTTAGATATAAAGTAAATGTCGCTCCGGAAACCCGAAACGACATCACCCCTTTCTTAACCTAAAACTTAAACTATGAAAAAACTTCACTTTTAGAATTGCAAATCATGTGCCAAAACTTCATTTTAGTTTATAAATATGTTTAAGAATTTAAAATTTAGATTAGAATTGTTAGTTGCAGTTGAAAATACAACTGAAGATATCTTATCTATGCCCATTTCCAACTTTTAAATTTATGATGAAATGGTATATTGCGCACATTGTGAGTACTATAGTCAGTATTTGTGCTACGCTTTTCTCCCATCTCTATCATTAGGGATGAGATAATAAATTCTTTAATATATCCCTATATTATGCAAGTATGTTATTAAAATATACCAAAGACCTTCCGTATTGTAAGGCTTCTTTAATTTAACCAAGCATTTTGTATTTTGTGATTCCGATATTATTCTTCCTTTAGCTTTTCAAGATCTTCAAATGATATGTTTAGCAATTCCATTCCTTTGCGGTTTGAGAAGTTGTAATGCCACCACTCATAATCGTATTTTTCAAACCCGAATCTCTCCATTACATTAAGGAGCTTATTTCTGTTCGCGAGAATTAAACTATCCTCAGGAATATAGTCGTAAGAGGCTCTCTCTGAAAACTCATCAAATGGGGTAGGCATTGCCAGTTCCTCGCCTGTAACAAGGTTAACAATTGTTAAGTCAATTGCGCACCCTCTGTTGTGAATGGATCCCTTCCAGGGGGCCGCAACAAATGTGGTGTCCGGGTACACTTCGTAAAAATAGAGGGTTGCAGAGTATGGTCTGTATGCATCAAATACTTTGATTCCTAACCCCTCTTTTTTAAGCTCTTCTTGTAATTTTAAAAGGGAGTCAGCAGCCTCTTTTCTTAAGTAGGCCTTTGGAGCAGAATAAATCTTTGTCTCTGTGAAATTGTCTGTTCCTGCATAACGAATATCAAGAAGAATACCAGGAATATGATCTTCAAGATCTATAAGGAAGTTGGCACTATCTGCCTCTATGCTTGTTAAATACTCTTCGGTAGTTGTTATTAGATCAAGTCCATAGGGATTAGGATCCTTCTCCGAATTGCAGGCCGTAAAAAAGAGGCTCACCGCCAGGGTGGCGATGAGCACAACTCTTTGAACGGCAATTTTTAAATTTTTTGCGTTCATTTTTTTATTGTAATGGGGTTACTACTTCAATTAGCTCTGGGAGATCCATTCCAATCGTTTTTAAATGATCAATTGTAGGGACTCCGTTCTTATTCCATCCCCTGCGGAGATATACGGCATCAAGTAGTTTTTCATACTGATCCTCTCTGTAATCTCTGTGTATCTTCATTTTTTCTTGGAGAGTCATATTCTCAGGATTAAGCTTCATCTTATCCCTTAGCTGAGAATCATATCTTTCCATTCGACTTATGTACTCCTCTTCAGTTACAGGACCTGCTGCTCTGTATGGCTGTTTGTCAAACTCTCTTGTGCCAAATCCCAGACGCAAATTGAATATCTTCTGGAAGTTGTAGACTCTTTCAGACATCTTTACCATCTCCTCTTTGTCAAATTCTCTACCGGTAACAGCTTTGAATATCGTAACGTAGTTATCAACGTGTTCCGGTACTTTGTTAGGTTCAGGTTGCTCTGAGTTGTCTGCAGGTTCTACGTCATTCCAGCATAGCTTGCAGAATCCTGCCAACCCAAACCAAGTGCGGAAGTATGGGAAATAATGTAGAGCCTCTGCTTTATTTTCAAAGGTTGGGATCATATTATTGACCATATCCATAAATATGAGCCAGGCTTCGTCGTGTTGGGGCCCTTTATTTGTCATTGCATATCCACCTTGCTGAGCCAGTGACTCTTTGGATAGGTACATTGAGTACTCAAGACCTTTGTTTTCCATACCGATATCTTCAAGAAACTGTCTATCTCCCCAGCCGTTGTCTGCGAATAGCCTTTTAAGTCTCATAACACCAAGTCCGGCTGTTACTCCGAATCCTTCGCCTCTAGCCATTTGGTGGAGAAGCTCAAGAGAGGCATCGGCATTACCCCAGGTTAAGTCTATACCACCTGTCCGTTCTGCATTCAGTATCCCGTTTTCCCAACACTCCATTAGAAATCCTACAACATTTCCCCAGGTAATGGTGCAGACACCATATGTGTCGCAGTAGAAGTTTTGTTCAATAATATCACGAGGGTCAAAAACTGCAATGTTTGATCCAAGAGCGGCTGCGTTTTCGTACTCAGGTCCGTCTACAATAACTTTGTCTCCTTTGTACGGCCCTGTTCTAAGTTCAAAGTCATCCACTCCCTTTGCACAGGACATATTACATCCTATCCAGCAGCCATCTGGAACTCCTTGAGTGAAAAATGTTTTCCACACCTCCATATCAATTTTTGGACAATCTTTATGATCTCCATACTTGAAGTTCATAACGGGAAGGATATCATATTTTTCAAGAACACCCATAAGGTGCGCTGTTCCTACCTTACGCATTTGGCATTGGATGTCATCTAACTCGCGCATCTCCTTGTTGAATCGTTTGCCTCTCTCTGTGATTGAGGGCAGATCTACAACGTTATTAAAATTCCCTGTTACTTTGGGAATCTTTGCAACAATTGCACGTACTCCTTTGTGGCGCATAAGAGTTCCAATTCCACCTCTCCCGGCTTGTTTCAGTCTTACTTTGCCTCTTTTTACATCCCAGAAGGTGAAGTTGAGCATACCAATTAGCGAATGTTCTGCGGCTTTTCCAGATGAGACAACAGAAACATTGATTTTGTCTTTTTCGCTATCTGCAAACATATCAAGCAGCTCCTCTCCCAAAAGGTGAGAGTCGTAACTAAGCTCCTTAGGAGTTTCAAAAATCTCAATGATATGATCAACACCATTAATGTATACTATCACATCTTTTGCAGAATTCCCCTGAATCTCCAGAGCATCAAATCCTGCAATTTTAAGATGAGGTCCAAAGTGTCCACCCACGTTGCTGTCAATAATTTTTTCAGTTTGAGGAGAGATAGCCACAACTATTGACTTACCTGATCCGGAATATTGTGTTACACCGCAACAAGGTCCACCGGAAATTACAATTTCGTTTTCAGGATCCTGCCATTTTGTAGTTGGCTTAACGGCATCCCAGAGCATTCTGAGTCCATAGCCCTTACCCCCGATAAATTTCTCCTTTGTTTCTGGAGCAATGATACGGGTCTCAATTTTTCCAGTTTCAACATTAACATACAGGCTCTGGTCACTGTAGCCGCGCTCCATTGGCTTCCAGGTATATGGAGAGGAGGCTGTAATCTTTCTTCTGGATTTGATCTCCTGATAGTTCATCCGTTATTTTTTTAGGTTTTTAATTTTTTGTAAATTTACGAAAAATCGCAATCCGGACAACCCTTTTTTATGCCAACCTATAATCAAATACGAGCTTTTTTATCACAAAAAACAATTGGAATAGCCGGAGCAGGCGGACTAGGATCCAATTGTGCTGAATCTTTGTTACGATGTGGTGCCGGAAAATTAATTGTTGCAGATTATGATAGAGTTTCTGACTCAAATCTTAACAGACAGTTCTATTTTCACGACCAAATTGGTGAAAAGAAAATAGAAGCTCTAAGAGATAATCTACTAAGGATTAATCCATTTGCTTCTCTGCAAATGCATTTTGCTAAAGTATCTCCTGAAAATATTGCACTCTTATATTCAACTTGTGATGTTGTTGTGGAGGCATTTGATGAGGCTTCAGAGAAGTTGATGTTTATAGAGGAGATGTCGCTTCAATTACCACTTATCCCTGTAGTAGCGGCATCAGGATTAGCTGGATGGGGAGATATTGAGAAGATAAGGAGTATAAAAAGCGGGAATCTTATTATATGTGGTGATGGGGAGAGTGAGGTATCTGAAGATAATCCTACACTAGCACCCAAGGTTAGAATTGTATCTAATATTCAGGCAGATGCTGTGCTTGAAATTTTACTTAAAGAGCTTGTATGAAGATAATTTTGAATAACAGAGAAGAGGAGTTTAGCGGAAATTGCTTATCTGTAGATGAGATAATTAAGATTAAGTCATTCGTGTTTAAGATGTTGGTTGTAAGGCTTAATAGTAAATCAGTGAAAAAGGAGGAGTACTCTTCAACGTATGTTAAGGAGGGTGATGATCTTAAGATAATTCACCTTGTTAGTGGTGGTTAATTGAGTTTCTGAGAGAGTCCCAATTTGTTAATTATTTCAAATTGTTGTCTTACGGACTCTTCGTGAATAGATTCTAGGATTTGCTTAACAAATTCTTCGTCCAGTTCCAGCCCAAGTGCTTGGGCTATTCTGCTTGTTACCATTTTGTCGTATCTAAGAGGTTGCAGTACCTGAATATTGTGCTCCATCTTATATTTTCCAATCTCTCGTGAGACCGACATTCTTTTTGATAGCAGGTTAAGTAGTCTGTCGTCCAGTTCGTCTATCTCTCTTCGTAAATCAGCAAGGTATTCAGATGGTTCGCTTTTATCTCGGATGACAAGAAGTTTTATAATTCGTTCAAGGAGTTCCGGCGTAATTTGCTGCTCCTTATCACTTAATGCCTCATTTGGATTTATATGGGTTTCCACCATTAGCCCATCAAAACCGAGATCCATTGCTTGCTGAGAAATTGGATAAATCAGATCTCTTCTTCCTCCAATATGACTTGGATCACAAAGAATGGTCAGAGACGGGAGCCTTCGTTTCAATTCAATTGGTATGTGCCACTGGGGTTGATTTCTAAATAGCCCTTTTTCATAAGCACCAAAACCTCTGTGGACAAAAGCAATGTTTTCTGTGCCACAAGATATAAGCCTCTCTGCCGCTCCAATCCATAGCTCAATATCCGGGTTAACAGGATTTTTGACCAAAACAGGAACTCCTGATCCACCAACTGCTTCTGCAATTTCTTGTACAGCAAAGGGATTAGCAGTAGTTCTTGCCCCTATCCATAAAATGTCAACCTCGGCTTTTAGTGCCTCTTCTACGTGTCTTGCATTAGCAACTTCAGTGGCAGTTTTAAGACCGGTCTCATATTTAACAACCCTTAACCACTCCAGCCCCTCTAAACCTACCCCTTCAAACCCTCCGGGTTTTGTCCTTGGTTTCCATATACCAGCACGGAATATTTTAATGCCCTGCTCAACAAGTAATCGGGCAGTAGACAACATCTGCTCTTCGTTCTCAGCACTACAGGGTCCAGCAATTATAAAGGGTCTGCTGATATGTTTTCCATCTATTTGAAATGGTTTAATTTCCATCTGATCTCATTGATAAATCGAGCGCAAGTTAGCAGTTTTTTATATCTTTGTGAAAACTTAAGAATATGAGGAGCAAAACACTCTTGGTGCTGTCAGCACTTTTTTTATTATTGACGAGTTGCAAATATTTGCATATTGATGGGTATTCAGGATCAACGCTAATTTGGGAATCTGGTGCAAACAATTACTTTAATACAGAGTCACCTGCAGGGCTTGAGTTGAATCCTCAGATTTTAGTAACTGGAGAAACAGATGGTGATCAGATGATCTCTTTAGATAAAATGCCCTGGCATTCAGTTACTCTAAGAGAGGTTGTTATGGATGGAGATTCCGCTAAGTTTCTTGGCACTTTCAGGTATGATGGAGTGGCCCTTTCAGATATTCTGAGTTCTGTAAAAATTGATAAAGATTCAAAAGAAGATTTCTATCCACCTGTTGACTTATATGTAGAGGTGTGGAATGATGCAGGTGAGTTTGCGACATTTAGCTGGGGAGAGATCATCTACTCAAACGATGTTTATAATATAATAATTGCAAAGGCCGCAACCAGAGTAATACCAAGCAAAACAGGAGAAAAATGGGAGGTTCCACAATATGGGAAGGTGGTTGTTGGTACAGACCTTTTTGCAGAGAGGGGTATCTCAAACCCAACTAAAATTGTGGTCAAATCACTTAAAGGAGATTTTAAAGTAAATAGAGATCCAGAAAAATTTTATTCAGAAGTACTAGAGATTATAAGAGAAGATAAGAGTATTGAAACTTTCCCTGCTATTCCTGATAATCTGCCAAAGCTGGACAGAAGGACAATTTATTATGGTCATGGAATGGGTTATAAGGGGGTAAGAACTTTTAGTGGTGTGAGAATTGATGGATTACTTAAGAACTTGTTTCCATCAGGAAAGAGAGACCTTAGGACTGGACTTGTATGTGTTGAAGCTGTTGATGGATACAGGGCCTCTTTTTCACTATCAGAACTTATTAACAGAGTAGATGGTGCAGAACCGTTGCTTATGTTTGGTGATTCAGGAGAGAAGGGGAGGGAGTCATTTTCGATATATGCAGATAATGATCTCTTTGCAGATAGATCAATTAAAGGTGTGAACAAAATTACTCTCTATTGATATGGCTGGCAATAAAGGGACAAAATATTATGACATATTTCTTGATTACAGGTTGTGGCTAACAAAGAGAGGAAGTGGAGAGGTATTAGGGCACGATCAATTTATGCTGCTCCAAAAAATATCGGAGGGTAGCACTCTCCAATATGCCGCTGAAAGTTTGAATATGAGTTATCGCAAAGCCTGGGATAGAATCAGAGAGTCTGAAAAAGAGCTCGGCTTTCCATTAATTGAGACCTTCAGGGGCGGTAAAGCGGGAGGAAGTACACAATTATCTCCGGATGGACAAAGGCTTTTGGATGCATATCAGGGACTGAGAAGTGATATGGATTCACTAATTAAGGATAGAGTTAAAAGTTTTTTCCATTCAGTTAATTTATTACCCCTTTTACTGATAGGATTATTATTTGCGTTTTCTTGCGCCGGGAGAGGCTCATACAATCAGAGTGAAGTTGGTGGGGATCTTATTATTTTTCATGCTGGCTCATTATCTATGCCATTTAAGGTAATTGTAGATAGCTTTGTTAAGAAATACCCTGATGTTAATATTCTTACTGAGGCTTCAGGTAGTATTGATGCTGCCAGAAAAATAACAGAACTTGGTAGAGAGTGTGATATCATAGCCTCGGCTGATTACTCAATTATTGATAAACTTCTTATCCCGGAATTTGCAACTGAAAATATAAAATTTGCAGCAAACGAAATGGCAATTGTTTACAATGATAAATCCAGATATGCATCAGTTATAAATAGTGAGAATTGGCAGGATATACTTGTTAAGGATGACGTTACGTTTGGACGATCTGATCCAAATGCAGATCCTTGCGGTTACAGAACTCTGCTAACTCTTCAACTTTCGGGTGCTGACGTGGATAGATTTTTATCAAAGGACTCAAGATTTATTAGACCTAAAGAGGTTGATTTGCTTGCACTTTTAGATGTAAATGCAGTTGACTATATTTTTCTATATAAATCTGTCGCTGTTCAACACGGACTTAGGTTTATTAAACTTAAAGACTCAATTAATCTCTCAAATCCAAATCTTAATGATTGGTATTCATCTGCTCAAATTGAGATAAGGGGTGCCTCTCCCGGAGAATCTGTTTCAATTAATGGCGAGGCAATGGTATACGGTGTTGCTATACTCAATAACTCTCCTAATAGAAGAGTTGCAGAGGCATTTGTTCAGTTCTTACTCGCTGATGATGGAGGCAGAAAAATTCTCTTCAAAATGGGCCAATCACCTGTTTACAATAATTAACCAAATATTTACTTATTATTTATGAACTTAAAAGAAATTGGACTAGCCTTGCTCATAATGGCTAGCCCTATAACACTCCTAAGTGCTCAAGAGAAAGACACAACAAAAATCTATAACCTAAAAGATGTTGTGGTGAGTGCAACAAAAACAGGAAGGGAGATACTTCAAACACCTGTTAGAATTTTAAATATTCCTATTCAAAGTATGCGATCATCTCCCATTTTTATTTCTGATGACATCCTTAAGGGAGTATCCGGTCTCGTAGTAACAAGAAATATGGGAATCTATGATAAACACGCATCCGTATCTGCGAGGGGAATGGGGAAAGAGCAAGCAAGAACTCTTATTCTTATAGATGGTGTGCCCATTAATAAGTTATCAACCGGGAGTGCGAATTTTGGAATGATCAATCAGGCAATTCTTGAAAGAGTTGAGGTTGTCAAGGGGCCAAACTCAAATATTTTTGGAGGTAGTGCAATGGGAGGCTCGATAAACTACATTTCAAAAGATGTTAAGGAGGGTTTAAGAACTCATCTGCAGACAGAATATGCCTCTTATAACACAATTGGCACTAGAGTATTCACCACATATGGAAAGAGAGGATTCTTTGTCGGCGTAAGTGGCTTCTACAGAAAGAGTGATGGATACAACCCATCTGAGGTCATAGATTCAACGACAACAAACATCTCTCTTGATGAAAAGAATGGTGGGGTAATACTCGGTTATAAAGATGATAAGTTTGGAATAATCAAGGCCGAGTTTAACTATACGGATGCATTAAGAGGAAAGGGAGAAAGGCTCTTTACCTCAGGCGATGTAATAGATGCTTTCAACCACTATGTAAACAAAAACTACAGATTATCGTGGAATAAGGTTTTAGGAAACTCATCGTTTAGCGCAACCGGGTATATCTCAAAAGAGGATTATGAAGAGATTAAATGGAAGGGTTCAGATATATTTGATGTAGTTGTTGACAGGCAAGATTATGGAGCCTTGGCTACTTACTCTTATTCTGGTCTTAAAAATAACTCCCTCTCTGCCGGTATTGAATTTAAGGGTGGTTCAGTTGATGGGAGAGATGTATACAGAACATCCACAGACAGAGTTATTAATAAGGGAAAGAGTAACTCTGCCTCAATATTTATTCAGGATGAAATTTTACTTGCAGGAGGTAAGCTTCTAATTCTTCCCTCACTTAGAGGAGAGATAGTTTGGATAAATGATGGAGGATTTTTTATTGAGGGAGGTACATCTATTACTAATTTCCTTAAACCATATACCGGGGAACTCAGCAAGTCGTCCTGGAGCTCATTAAGCCCAAAATTGGCCGCAAGATGGTTGATTGGGGAAGGAAGTAGGATTTATGGTTCATTTTCAAGAGGTTTTAGACCCGGTTCGCTTGAAGATATGACAAGAACAGGTAGTATAAGTGGTGGGGTAATTCTTGCTAATACCTCTTTAAAACCTGAGTTTATAAATACCTATGAGGCAGGAGGCGACATTAAAATTGCAGATAAGCTCTATTTATCTCCATCTGTGTACTACTCTTTGGGCACAGATTTCCACTATGCCGTAAATACAGGAGAGACAATAAGGATTGGTAATAAAAACAGACCATTAATGAGTATGCAGAATGTAGGAAAGGTTGAGATTATAGGAGCAGAGGCAGACTTAAATTATACTCCTTTAATGGGACTGGATTTAAATGTTAACTATACATTTACTCATTCAAAAATTGTAGATTATGATGTTAATATTGGAGCAGGAAATATTGATATTACCGGAAAATTTCTGACCTATACTCCAAAGCATATGCTAAATGGCTCGTTGACGTGGAGGAACAGAATTATCAGTCTCAACGCAACTTTCAGGCATACAAGCAGTCAGTATATGAACTCTCTTAATCTGCCAAATGATGAAAGAGATGTAAATATTATACCGGCCTTAAATTATGTAGATTTAAAGGTTTGGAGAGGAGTCGGAAGCCATTTAGTGGTGAGTGCAGGGGCAACAAACCTATTTGATCAGAAATATTTAGATTCATCCGGATTACTTTCGCTTGGAAGATTCCTCTTTTTACAGCTGACGGTAAATATTTAATATTATTCGTTGTCTGGGATGTAAATTAGTTCATCAAGAGATCTCTTAGGTACGTGGTGTATACCGGCAACATCTCTCCAATATTTCACATCACCCATTTTGATATCGTCAATCACAACAACCTCTTTAGGCTTTCCAAGTGCTATTACCAATATTGGTGTCAGATAGTTTGGGAGTTTAAGGAGGTTTGCTAATTCTGTCTTTTTGAAGGTAGCTATCATACATCCTCCGAATCCAAGGTCAACAGCCTGAAGAAGAATGCTTTGAGCAAATATGCCGTTGTCGCAAGAGTAAGCAGGAGCTATAGATGTGTCGTGGAGTAATACTATATAGGCCGATGGTCTCTCCCCCTCAGAAGGGCCATCCCAATCCTTCAAATATCCCGCCCAGCCAAGATTTGGGAAAATTTTGGCATTCATCTCTTTGTCGTTGCAGACAAAAAACTTAATGGGCTGTATATTTCTTGATGATGGTGAGAGCCTGGCAGCCTCAACCATAATTTTTAATTGCTCTTCTGTAATCTCTTCGTTTTGGAAGAATCTTCTGTAACTCCTGTTTTGTTTGAATGGTATCATATTTATAACAATAATATTTGCAATTTACACAAAAAGATCTACCGATAGCCTATCGGCTCTTTTTAATCTTGGGTGCTCAATCTCCTGAGCAATTTCGTGTGCCCATATTATCTCTGAAGGGATGTAAATAGCATTGCCTCCAATTTCAAGTACGGGTAAAATGTCAGATTTAAATGAGTTCCCAACCATTAGAAAATTTTCGGGCTTAATTGAGTGTTTTTGAATAATTCGTCTGTAACTCTCGCTGCTTTTTTCACTTAATATTTCTACTGAAGTGAAGTACTTCTCAAGTCCGGACCTCTCGATTTTAGACTCCTGCTCTTTTAAATCACCTTTTGTTGCGAGAATAAGAGGAAATTTCAGAGATAGCATAGAAAGAACATTTTCTACGTCTGGCATAAGTTCAATAGGCTGTCCAATAGTCTCCTTGCCAATCTCAATCAATTCCAGTATCTCTTTGGTGGAAATTTCTCCATTACTTATCTCAATTGCGGTTTCAATAAGAGATATAATAAATGGTTTAGAGCCATAACCAAGTAAAGGAAGGTTCTGCTTCTCCCTTTTTAGAAGCAGTTCATTTGCAGTTTTTGCAGAGGTGTATTTTTGCATTTTTTCACAGAATTCTAGTTCTGCTTTTCTATAGTGGTACTCGTTCATCCAAAGAGTATCATCGGCGTCAAATGCAATAAGTTTTATCTCTTCCATTCATAATAAATTTGGAGATGCAAATATAGAAAAAGCCCGGTTTTTTGCCGGGCTTTTTAAAACTTTAGTTTGGAAGGTTATTTAGCGACCCTCTCAAGCCATTTAACCATTGATAACATCACAAGCATTGAAAGTGCACAGGCAACTGCGAACACCATCCAGCAAGCCCATAGAGGAACCAGTGTGTAGAGTAGTCCGCCAATGAATAGCAAAAGATTACCAATAGCAGTAGCCGCCAACCACGCTCCCTGCATTAAACCCTGGAGGTGAGGAGGGGCAACTTTTGAGACAAAAGATAGTCCCAACGGGGATATAAACAGCTCGGCCACTGTAAGAATAAAGTACATTCCAATCATTACCCAAGGGGTAAGTTTCATCATTCCAAGATCTCCGGCAGACATTGATGCAAGAGCAGATTTGTCAGGAAGAGCCATTGATACAACTAGAAGGAAAATGTATGCTATAGCAGCTATACCCATACCAATTGCAATTTTTCTAGGAGTTGAAGGTTCATTGCCTTTCTTTCTCATAGTTCCAAAGAACCACATAATGATAGGAGTAAGGAAAACTACGAAGAATGGATTCACGGCCTGGAATATTTCGGCACCCTTTATTGAGGTAAAGCCCAGATCAATATTGATAACATCCAGGTTAATGTAGTCTCTTGCAAAATAGGTTAAAGAATAACCATTCTGATGGAAAGAGAACCAGAAGAAAATAACCACTCCAAATACTGCGAAAAGTGCATATATTCTTTGTCTAATCTCTGAAGCAGCCATTGTGATCTCCTCTTTGGAAACACTCTTGTTATCTTTGCCTTTAGCTTTTGTCGCTGCTGGATCAGGAAACTGATTCTTGTTAATCAGATAAATAACGAATGAGATAACAATTGCAAAGATTGTTGCAATAAATGCATAGTGGAAACCTCTGTTGAAAACATCCAGATACTGGTTGCTAAATGCTGTAAGATCTGCAACAGGAGAACCATCAAGTGTAACCTGTGAAGCGTATGTAGTAAGGTTACTTAATTGCTCTGTACTCATTGATGCCTGGTCTCCAATAAATTGGTGAGCAAGCTCCGGAAGTTGAGCATTGTAATCAAAACCATTGTGCTTAAGCCACCAGTTTCTAACTGCAATTGCGATAAATGGTGCAAAGAAACCGCCAATATTTATGAACATATAAAAGAGCTGATAACCAGCATCTCTCATATCTCTTTTAGGCTTGCCGTTTTCGTCTACTCCAAACTCTTTGGCAATTCTGTCTTTGTACTCTTTTTTGTCGTACATCTGACCCACAATTGCTTGAAGGTTGCCTTTAAAAAGGCCATTACCAAAAGCAATAACTAGCAGACCAAGGCAAGTCAGAGCTAGATATAGACCCAAACTAGGAACAGGCGTAGGAGTAGGTATTGCAATGATGAAATAACCCACAGCCATAAGGATGAGGCCCCATAGTATGGTGCGTTTGTAATTCTGAGTTCTGTCTGCAATCAGACCCCCTACAAGAGCCAGAACATATATTGAGGCATAAAATGCCGAATATATGTACCCGGTAGTGGTCTCTGACAACCCAAATTTTGATGAGATGAACAATGTGAGGATTGCCATCATAATGTAGAAACCGAAGCGCTCGCCCATATTTGTTAAGGCGGCAGCTAGTAGTCCTTTTGGATGGTTCTTGAACATAGTTAGTATATAGTTTTAGTTAAAAATTTGCTCACAAGTTCGCAAAAATAGTAAAAAATGGATAACTTTGTTAACTATCCTAATTTAAAATTGTAATTAAATTTTTTAAAATGAACATTATTTATAAACCCTTGCTCCTGTTAGCTTCAATTCTGTTAGCAACTTCTGCTGATTCTCAGGTTTTATTAAGTGGAGAAGCGGTTCCAAAGGGTGCTATTGTATATTCCCTTCCATCTACATCATTTAGAATTACTGCCGAAGCAAATCACGAGTCATTTGTAGCGGGTCCCTATGCAAAATTTGCCCAAAAATACCTGGGGATTCAAGCTCGTGAAAATAGTGGGGAGTTTTACACCTTGTCAGCTGTTGAATTAAATTCTTTTGTAGAAGCAGACAGGTCGTTGAGTATTGCTCTTAATCTTGGAAGCAACTCTAGGGCAACTGCGAATTTTTTGGAGATGATGAGCCAGGGTGTTGTTATTTGGTCAGATGCTGGTGCTGCCAGAGATGAATCAGCTAGATTCCCCGGAATGACAGATATCACAACATTCAATTCTGTAATGGCAACTTCAAATTTGACAAATGTTAACACTACCCTATATAAGACTGTTAGAACTGCCTCAGGAATGGAGAGGGTTCCTGTTCAGCAGACTCAGGTGGTGGAGAAAAGTATAGAAAAAAGGGCTGAGGAGATGGCTAATGCAATATTCAGGTTAAGAACAAAAAGGATGGAGATAATTACCGGCGAAACTGATGCTACATTCAGCGGAGAGGCTCTTAATGCTGCTATTACAGAAATTAACAGACTTGAAGAGGAGTATCTTACTCTTTTTATTGGCAAGAGTGTTAGCAATAAACAAAGAATGAGTTTTGATGTTTATCCTGTAAAGGAGAATCCACGTCAGATTTATGTCGCATTTAGGATTTCAGAAAATCAGGGCCTTTTGCCGGCAGATAATGTAGCTGGAAGACCTGTTGTTCTAGAGTTTCTTAAAGAGACAGGTCAGCCTGCTACCTCTTTTAATATGGACCTGACTGTTGAAAAGGGCAGGGTGCTATACAGAGTTCCTGAAATTATGAATGCCAGAATATCTGATGGCCAGAATATACTTCTTCAAACAAGAGTTCCGGTTTATCAGTTTGGAAAGGTTCTCTCATTTCCTATTGATATTGCAATTGGAAAATAAACAGCAACAGGCTTAAAGACAAGTAAATCAATTATTTATAAATTTATTTTAATATGAACATTTCAGAATTGAACCCAAAACGAGTATGGAAGCATTTCTATTCTCTTACTCAAATTCCAAGACCATCAAAAAAAGAGGAGAAAGCGATTCTTTTCCTTGAGAAATTTGGAAAGGACCTAGGTCTTGAGACAATAAAAGATGGTATTGG
>JAQVRQ010000094.1 GCA_028700975.1 Bacteroidales bacterium
TCAACGTGAAGAGCAACATTTCCCTCGGCCATTTCCAAAGCTCGCTGCATCATTCTTTTGCCAATTCCTCTTCCCCGCAACTCATTATGCGTGGCAATGTAAACAAGTATATTTTCCGGTATATAACCATCCATTCCTGTTTTATTAACTACCACTACAGATGAGATTCTACCCTCATCATATGATTGTAATACATAGCCTCCAAATGAGTCAGCCTCTTTTAATGCATAGTTAATAGCCTTTTCAATATCCTCTTTTTTATCGCCAAAATTCTCTAGATGTTTGTATAGAAATTCAACAATATCCTTTTTCTCCTCAACAGTTGGCCTGTTGTTTTCATTAAATAATTTAATCTCGCTCATAATTTAACCTCCTGTTTTTAATTATTTATTTAACAAATATAAGAATAATCGCCGGGACATAATAATTACTAAAGGGAGTATGCTTAAACTGAGAGAGATCCATCTGCAAACTCAATATTTACAGCTTCAACTCGCATATTGACGCTTTCACCAAATTTAATGAAAATAATATAACAACTCGGGATAGTTTTGCACCCTCAAAGTAATTGAATCCGGCCCGGTATTCTGTTTTGGAAGCAATCAATGGAGATTTGTTGAATAAAATGAGTTAAGGGTTAGATTAACCGGGCCGGATTCAATTATTTTTTCTCCCAAAATCAACATATTAAGTAGATGAAAAATTATGACTGTATTATAATTTATGAGTCAATCTATAAAGGCAATACAAAAAAGATAGCAGAAGCAATGGCTCACACAATTGGGTGCAAGATTGCTACTGCTAAAGAAGCACTAAATATTGATCTTTCGCAATATAAAACAATTGGATTAGGTTCAGGAGTCTACTTTGGGAGTCATCATCCTGCCATTTTTGCAATTGTAGAACGAATGGAGAACTCTCAACAGGATACTTTCATCTTCTCTACTAGAGGCAACCCTATGCACGGAAAGTATCACAAACCAATAAAAGAGGCTCTTCTTAATAAAAGCAAGAGAATAATAGGTGAATTTACCGTAAAAGGGTATGATGGCACCGGACCTTTTTTAATATTTGGTGGGGGTAATTGCGGAAGGCCTAATGAGAAAGATATTGAAAAGGCAGTTAAGTTTATTCGCACAAAACTTCCTAAATATTGCGTAACTGACTACTATAAATTAATAAAAAATCATTTACCGGTTAAAGATGGCACGGTTAACACATATCGCTACAATCACAACAATAATAGCATCATTATTAAAGGAGATATAGTCTCAATTAATCAAAATATATGTATAGGCTGCGGAAAATGCACAACAGTCTGCCCTATGAATGTTATTGATATACAGAGCGACAAAGCAATTCCGTTAAGAGAGCTTGATTGTACATTATGCAGTTTGTGTGCGATAAATTGCAAAGAGAGGGCTATTTACATTCATTATTCGTGGAAGGATGCAATAAATGTTGCAAAAAGGCACTCTGGCAGAAATTCACTTTAACAATAAAATTTTATGAAAAAGATCATATTAGCCGTAATTGCAATTATGCTTTCCGGACTATGTTTTTCCAACACAAAAGTGACACTGGAAATAATTGGTAGCAAAGCTAACGGAACAAATCTTTATATTTCTGTTTTTAACAGCGAAACATCCTATAAAGAGAGGTCATTTTGCTACTCCACTAAAGTTTCAGCAGAGGATAATATTACATATGTGGAAATTGATCTTCCAGCTGGCGAATACTTATTTTCTATTTTTCAGGATATTAACAAAAATATGAAATGTGACTCAAATCTTATAGGAATTCCTAAAGAACCTGTGGGCATCACAAACTATGATGGCAAAGGGGCTCCGGGGAATTTTAATAAGCATAAAGTCAATATTGGCACTGAATCAAAAAAGATTAGTATTAAATTGCATAAGCTTTAGAAGATCTTCACGGCATAGAGGCCTCCATCTGAACTTCCAAAATAGGCGATATCATTTTCTACAATAGGAGTTGACAGAATTGCTCCAAGGGTGTGTATTATACGCTCAGATTCAACGTATTCTCTTCCATAAAGCTCAAATTGAGGAATAAACTTACCTTCTGCATCATATACTTTTGACGAATTCTCTCTGTTCCCCTTTGTTCTGTATAAAAACTTTATCTCACCAGTATTAATATCAACCCCTCTGAGGATTCCGTCAAAACAGCCAAAGTAAACAATATCATTAGCGACAACAGCAGATCCATAGACCCTCATAGGAAGCGGAACTCTCCACTTAGATTCTCCGGATACTTTATCTAAACAAACAAATTCGTGAGTATCTGAGGTTCCGTAGAAAATCATCTTTTGATGAATTGTTGGCGAAGAGATAACCCAGCTTCCCTCTTTTAGATTCCACAATCCTCGGCCGCTCTTTTTGTCTATTGCATAAATATTGTAATCTCTGCTCCCAAAATAAATCGCACCCTTATCAATAGTTAAACCTTTCTGAATCTCACCATTTGGAAAATATCTGTCTCCTATGGTTTTAAAAGACCACAACAAATTACCATCATTAAGATTCAGAGCAAAGAGATTACCGCTGAAGTCTCCAACATATAATGTATCTCCTTCTACTTCGGGGGTAGCGTGAATTATGTTATTGGCCTTAAACTGCCATTTAAGTGCGCCGGAAACCTCATCCACAGCATAGATATGGTTGTCGGCACAGCCCCATAAAACCAAGCCATTTGAGACTTTTGGAGAGGATACGTAGTAATCCCACATATCTTTTGCCTTTTCACCTTTTGATGAGAACTTCCATATAAATGAGCCCGTATTAAGATCAACAGCATATAGATTACCATCTGTACTGCTAAAATAAATATTTGATCCATTTACTGCCGGAGAGGAGTGTACTGCACCATTTGTTTTACACTTCCAAAGTAGGTTTCCATCGGCCTTATTAAATGCATATAATGAGCTATCGCCGCTACCAACAATGACCTTATCTCCCACAATCGCCGGTGAAGAATAGACTCTTCCGCCTGTCTGGGACCTCCAAAGACTCTTCTCATCCTGCCCAAAAGATATCCCAAAATTTGAAATCAATAGTAAAAGGAGAGCTCCTTTTATAATAATCTGCCTTTTCATTATTTAATTAAATTAGTGTCAACTCTATTTTCTTTAATTAGCGGAAGAATTGCCGTGTAATATCCATTTTCAAGGATAAATTCAGGGCTCTTTTCACAAATGATCTGGTATCTTCGCTGAATATTTTTTTGCCCTAAACCTGTAGATTTTAAATTTGAGATTTTTGGCTGAAAATTGTTCCTGATTATGAGTGAATCTCCATCATTATACATTTCGATTAGCAGGGGCCTCTCTTCATTCACAATATTGTGTTTTATTGCATTCTCAAGAATAACTTGCAGAGATAAGGGAGGTAGCATTTTTTCAAGGACATCAGAGGAGATCTCCTCTTCAAAAGAGAGAGAGCGCCCGTATCTGATTTGCTGAAGAAATAGGTATGATTTTACAAACTTAAGCTCGTTTTGAAGGTTTGTTAATGGTTGTTCAATTGACTCAAGAACATATCTGTAAATATTTGAAAATTCAGCAATGAATTCCTGTGCCTTGTCCGGATCTTTTTTTAGAAGTCCTGAGAGAACGTTCAGGCTATTGAACATAAAGTGCTGATTAATCTGGCTCTTTAATATCTCGAGTTTAATTCCTGCTATTTCACGGCGAAGAGTTGCTGCTTCCTGTTTGAGTCTTTTGCTTTCTTTATAGATTAGCAAACCCTCAATAGAGGATACAAAAAGCAAATTAGTCAGGGAATATACAAGAGTACTTCTTAATAATGAGTGCTTTGATAAGTCAAGACCTGGACTAAAAAAATTCATCAAAATAAAAACAAGAGCAGATATCAAAAATGAAAGAGAGATAATTAATAATAATTCAACTAAAATTCTTTTAAAAGCATTTTTCCCCCAGGGAAAATGCTTATTAAGAATTTCTACAATGTAGACTAATGGTATTGCAACTATTATACTTGATAAAAATCCAACCAAAGAGCGTTGAAGTATAAAAGTAAATGTCTCTACAGAGTTATGAAGCTGATATGCACCTGTGTAATGGTTATACAAAACTATACCTGTTTGCAATATTATTGAGATGCAAAGTAGAAATCCTATTACGCCCTTTATTTTGTAAAATAGCTGCTTCATTATGCACTCTATTTATCAAGCCATCTTTTAAAATCTCCGGATCTGTCAATACTTACTATTGCATCTGTTTCAGAGTCAAATTCTGGATTTAGTGTAATCTTAATCCTACCTCTGGAGTATGCAGTCATATTTGATATTGAATTGTGAGAAATAAGCAATTTTCTATTGATTCTAAAGAATAGAGAGGGGTCAATCAGAGATTCAATTTTATCCATTGTTAAATCAACAGGATAGTAGGCCCCGGAGAATG
>JAQVRQ010000095.1 GCA_028700975.1 Bacteroidales bacterium
CTTCGCTTCTCTCCTTTTTAACCCCCTTCTCAACACTCTCAAAGCCCTTCTCCATAACCTCCTCAGTCTTCTCCTCCACTTTTTGTTCCACTTTCTCTTTTGCCTTCTCCTTGGCCTTGTTACCCAAAGAGTTAAGCCAGCTTTGCCCATTTACATCAGATAGAGTAAACAGCAAAATTCCCAGAAGAATTAATAATTTTTTCATAGCAGTGCATTTTTGCTAAAGTTATAACGCACTGAATGAATAAAATTGTAAAAAAACGACAGAGGAGGGAGGTAAATTGAGAAATATAAGAAGATAAATAGAGAAATATCAGAAGATTGAGGGGTGTGAAATGTACCACTCGTACAACTTTGCTATTCCATTATCTAGAGAAGTAGATGGCCTGTAGCCGAAAGTTTCTTCTAGTGAAGTGGTGTCTGCATAGGTTTGATAAACATCACCCGGCTGCATATCTGTAAACTCCTTTTCAATCTCTTTCCCGGTAACCCTTTCCAGAGCAGCAATAAAATCAAGAAGAGCAATAGGAGCGCTGTTTCCAATATTATAAATAGCGTGAGGAGCCTTTGTGGAATCAGAAGAACCGCCAACAGGTGGTATACTTTTGGCAACTGCCGCTATACCTTCAACAATATCATCAATATATGTAAAATCTCTGAGTAGATTACCATTGTTAAATACTCTTATACCTCTGCCATCAACAGCAGCCTTTATAAAGAGCATTGGGGCCATATCCGGTCTGCCCCACGGACCATACACTGTAAAGAATCTCAAACCTGTTGCCGGAATACCATATAGTGAAGAGTATGAGTGAGCCATAAGCTCATTACTCTTTTTAGTGGCAGCATAGAGACTAACGGGAGAGTCGGTTTTATCAGCCTCACGGAAGGGAACCTTCTCATTCATCCCATATACGCTGCTTGAGCTTGCATATATTAGATGTTTAACAGGATACTTTCTGCAGGCCTCAAGAATAGAGAGGAAGCCCTCAATGTTTGACTTAACATATGAAAATGGATTTTCAAGAGAGTAGCGAACACCCGCCTGAGCAGCTAGATTGCAAACAATATCAAATTTTTCATCTCTGAAAAGTCTTTCAACAGCCTCTCTGTCAGAAATATCTATTTTTATAAACCTAAAAGTGGGATATAAAGAGCTTCTCTCCATCACTCCGCTTTCCGCCTGCTCCTGTGAGAAGCCACACTCAGCTACACGGGCATATTTAAGCCTTATGTCGTAATAGTGATTAAGATTATCCAGACCCACAACTTCGTGTCCGGATGAGATAAACTTTAGGGCTGTATGAAACCCGATAAATCCGGCTGAACCGGTTACAAGGATCTTCATTTTGAAAAATTTCTACAAAGGTATACAAAAGAAGTAACCGGAGGCTCTCTTTTCCCTCCCCTCAAGAGTGGTCTCAAGCTCAGGAATCTCATCAAGCGAGCTCTGCTTAACAATTAGAACACCCCTCTCTTCTCCCTCTAAAATATCTTTAATCTCTTCAATAGAAAGACTTTTTGGAGGAGTGCCAAGATAGACATCTGCATTCTCTGCACGGGGAATATCGTAAACGAAGAAGTTATTTGCACTACTCTCATTTGCCATCTCTTTAGCAACAGTTGAAACCCCTGCCATACCTATGTGAGGGTTGTACTGAGGTAGATAGAAGGAGATTGTGAATATCCCGGCAAGAATCCCGGCCCCAATTGTTATAATACTGTTTTTTAGTGAATTCTCCCTTCCCCACCTTCTTGTTGTGAGTAACCATATAGCAGTCGCACCTGTTATCGACAGCACAGCTGCTGCAGCAATTATCCAAGCCGACTCAAATAGAGGGAAGAGCTCCAGATATCCCGCTGCTATTGCACCTGGAAGTGCCAGTGACAGAATAACTGCAGGAATATACATTGCCACCCTTGCAACAATATTTTTTGAAAATTTTCCAAGCCATAAAACTGTGATACCCACAAAAAACGGGAACGATGGGAGCATATATATCTGAATCTTAGAGCTTACAAGTGACATCATCACAAATGTACCTAAAGATGCAACAAGGAAAATTCTCTCCAAATCCGTTTTCACCAACCGTTTAGCAAGTCCTGAGGCAATTACTGCCACTATAAGGAAGACCCACGGGGCAAGAGAGTACCAAATTGCGACAAGGTAGTACCAGATTGGCTCTTTGTGGTGGAATGAGTCCACCGCCCTGTTGATAGTCTGGTTAAAGAGAAGGTTATTCATATATTCATTTCCCCCCTCGACCCAGGCACTGCCAAACCAGACAGCACAAAGCGCAATAAGAACCCCAAGGGTTCTAAGGCCCCAATATTTTCCAATTAATCTCCACTCTTTTTTAATCAACAGAAAAACAATCGTAGTCATCAGAGGAACCATTATACCAACCGGTCCTTTTGAGAATATTGCGAGAAAAATATATATCGGAAACATCCATTTATCCCGCCTTCTCTCCTCTCCTTTGTACATTTTGTAAAAAGTATATAGAGAGAGAGTGATAAACATAGACATTAGCATATCCATCCTAAGTACAACGGCAGAGCCAATAAAGAATACAGATGTGAGCAGCATAAGCTCTCCCGCCACCATCTCTTTGGGAGTTGTGGCAGCTCTGCTCCACCTGCTCATTATCCGCATAATAACAAGTGCCGGAATATATGAGAAAAGTGCAAGAAAAAACATACTGTGAGTTCCAAACAGAAGCTTTCCAGCCATCACTATCCATAGATAGAGAGGAGGTTTATCCGCATAGTGAACTCCGTGGTTTGTGAATGTGAAAATGTTACCATTTCTTATAGCCTCGTCAGCTATACTTAAGTATCTCAGCTCGTTGTTCCTGGTAAAGTCCCTGGTGAGGAACATCGGCACAAGAGCTAGTATATATAGAAGATATCTGTATTTATAGATCCACCTTCCCAGCTGCTCCATAACTATTTTTATGTAAAGTAATATTTCTTATATATGTAACAATACCCGGAACCTGTCCAAGTAGCAATATAGGATCTCTTCTGATAATCCCATATGCAATAATTACCGCAGATCCGGTAACACTTATTATCCAGAATCCCATTGGAAGAAGGGATTCCTTTCTCCTGTAAGAGTAGATTAGCTGGTAAACAAATCTAAGTGTAAAGATAAGCTGACCAACAGATCCAAATATAAGCAGCCACATTGGAACACTTTCGTTCTGTAAAAAAGTAGATACAAAAGATGCAGCATCGCCCGATGCAAGAACTATTGCGGCCGGGGGAGTTCCAACCAGCAGAACTCTCAACTCAATAGGAATTTTTCTCCAAAGGCCTTTTGAATCCAGATTCCAAATGTAAATGTAGTATGAAACAATCTGCCCCAGGATTATTGCAAAGTCCTCCCTCATCCATCCATAGATAAAGAATAGCCAGGAGGCTACCATACTAAGAATCCAATATATCGAAGGTGATAGACTCTTTCTGGCCCTCTCAGACATAACCCATTGAAGCAGTGTCCTTGCTCCAAAGAATATCTGGGCAATAAGTCCTATTGCATAAAGAAGCATCAGCCTAAATTATTATCAGATACAGAGTAGTTAATATAGCGTTTTTTCATCCATCTATATGCAAATGTATCCATAAAAGGACCAACTAGTCTGTTAAAAAGATGGAATTTAGAGACTCCGGCCACTCTTGGATGGTGCTCAACCGGAACCTGTTTAATCTTACCATTTTGAAGAAGCAGAAGAGCAGGCAAAAATCTGTGCATTCCGTTAAACATAGGAAAGCGTTTTGCATATGTTGTCCTTATAATCTTTAATGGACACCCTGTATCTTCAACACCATCTCCGGTCATCACTCTTCTGAAGCCGTTGGCAATTTTAGAAGAGATTGCCTTAACAACTGTATCCTTTCTGTGCTGCCTTATTCCCATTACCATTTCGTAATTATTGACATATGGAATAAGAAGAGAGAAATCCTCAGGAGATACCTGAAGGTCTGCGTCAATATATCCTGTAAATTCAGATTCTGCGTAGTCAAATCCCGCCTTAAGTGCTGCACTTAAACCAAAATTGCGCTCAAATTTGAGATAGAAAAAATTATCCTTTTGGCTGCAAATATTTTTAATTAGATCAAGGCTTGCATCTTTGGACCCGTCATCGATAAAAAGAAAACAGACAGGGAAATCTCTGCAACTCTCCGCAAATGAGTCAAGCCTCTTAACCAATGAGGGAATATTCTCCTCTTCATTGAGGACAGGGATGGTGATTGTCAGCTTATAAGCACTGGTTTTATTCATAAATGGAAAAATATAATAGAGGGTGCAAATATAGGGAGTTGCATCCACAATATTTATTAAATTTGATATCTTTTGCTAATAAACAAATA
>JAQVRQ010000096.1 GCA_028700975.1 Bacteroidales bacterium
TTTCATTGTACAAGATTTTTTATGTAAAACTTTTGAAACTGCTCTTTTATGAGGTCTCTGATGCGATAGTATTCGCTCATAACATATTCCGGTGTACCGGTTTTGTGAGAGGGGTCTTCAAATCCCATATGTACTCTATGTTTAACCTTACCCAAAAATGCTGGGCAGGTTTCGTTTGCATCATCACAAACAGTAATTACATAATCCCACTCCTCTGTTATGTATTTATCCACAAGTTCCGGTGTGTGGCTGTATATATCAATACCCAACTCCTTCATTACCTTGGCTGCTGTCTGGTTAATCTGTTGGGCAGGTTGTGTTCCGGCAGATCTCACAATAAGATTTTTGTTAAATGATTGCAGGAATCCGTGAGCCATTTGGCTTCTGCAGCTGTTGCCTGTGCAAAGAATTAATATTTTTTTCATACTGGATATCATTTATTCATCTGTCGTTCGCAAAATTACGAAATATTACCAATTCGCAAATAGACGAACAGAATAATTAAAAAAAACGTAACAAATATCTTTAACAGACAAATCCATCTTTCTTTATCTCTTGAAGAAAAGTTGAAAACATCTCTCTGGCTCTATCCCAATTTTCTCTGTTTATACAGTACTTTACAGTAGGTGGAGTGATTGTACCTTGGATTAATCCGGCATCTTTAAGCTCTTTGAGATGCTGTGATAGTGTACTTTTTGCAACGGGTATAATTTCAGACATATCACCGTGATAACAACAGGTCTGGCTTGAAAGCAGCTCCAGTATTGCTATCCTTACAGGGTGTCCTAGTGCTTTGGCATACCTTGCTAACTGTGTCTGTTCTGTTGTGAAACTTTTCATTATGATTTTTTTGCTGTTTAAATTTAGTTTAGGGAGAGCTTCTCCTTAAGTAGTTTATATCCACCTGCGCTTGCTCTAAGCTTCTCTCCACTGCTCAAATGGATTGTGTAGCTCTCTTTACCATATAATTCGGTCTTCACAATCATATTAACATTTACAATTGCTGAGCGGTGAATCCTTACAAAGTAGTTAGGAAGAGATGCCTCAAAGTGTTTCATAGTCTCCTCCTTTATGTATTTTCCATCTGAAGTGTGGAGCATCACATAATCTCCGTATGCCTGAATATGGTGCAGCTGCTCTGCCCTTATTATATGCATCCTGTTTCCCTCTTTAACTGAGATGTTCTCAATAATGTTGCTCTGAACTCTTTTAATCTCCTCACTAGAGGGCTCAGCCTCCTCCCTGCAGTGCTGCAATGAGTACCATAATTCTATTGAAATCCATAGCAAGATTCCAATTGGAAGTAATATGGGAACAACAGAGTAAATATGTTCAGTTCCACTTTGAGATAATAAGGAGAGCAGTACTGATGCGCCGGCAACAGAGGAGAGTTGTGCTAAGATTGCAACTGCCAGTTTTGAACCGGGTGCTTTTAAATATTGTCTTATATTCCAGTAGTAAAATGCCGAGAGTGATAGGAGGGCTGTGTAAGTTGATGATGCAACCGTTGACTCAAGCAGCGTAAAGGAGTCTCCGTAACGGTCAAAAAGAAGAGTAAGAAGAGCCGCAACAGTTGTTACTGCTGCAGCTCCTAATATAATATCTCTTTTTGTCTCTGTTACTGGATGCATTCCAATTTTCTTTTATCCTTTAATTTCTACGCCTCCAAAAGATACGTTTCCTCTTATTATAACTCTTTTTCCGTCGTTATTTATCTCTCCTGGACGGAAACGCTTATCCTCAGTACCTCCAAGGAAGTTTTTTACTTGAGTATGTACTGTCCAATTTGATGGCACATAAATTTCAATACCTCCAAAGTTACAGTCTAAATCAATAAAAGTATCGGCATCCTCAAGGGTAGTACGTCTTAAATCTAGAACTGTTGCCCCAAAACTATTTCTAATTCTCGCCCCTTTGAATATTGGATCAACTACTATATGGTTTACAGATCCAAATGCAACCTCAGAGTCTACGAAGCCTTTGTCTGTCTTATATGAAACTTCGCTGGCAAAGTTATTACCTCCAAAGGACTTGCTAACTTGTGACTCCGGTCTTAGATATCTGATAAGCAGGATTATCCCCAGAGCAACAAGTAGTAGTGGCCACCAGGTTGAAGCCCAAAACATTCCGGCTCCTGTAAGTCTTGGAACTATAAAAAATAGTCCTACGCCAATAAGTATTGCTCCCCCTGTGTTGTTCCTTTTTGAAAGCAGGACTGCTCCTAGAACAATTAATAACATCTGCCAGGAGATAATGATTCTTAGAATTCCGTGGTTTATTAAACCTAAATTTCTGCCTAGAAAAACCAATCCCAAGGCTACTATAACAATTGCAGCTATTGCGGCTCCGTGGCCATCTTTGCGAGGGCTGCCCCCTTCGTTGATTACGTGCATCTTCTCTTTGTTTTAAAGTTTTTGCAAAGTTGCTGTTGTTAATAGGTTAAAAGTAGCTTTTCCCGATGAATCCGGGTGAGAATTCGGTGAATCCTCTACTTTGCAGGGGTAAATTTGTATCTCTCTGCCCCCTCTTTAGTAACTATTCCAATTGATGGATATGGTATATGCATCCCTGCAACGATAAGTTTGTTCTTTGTTACATACTCAAGGATTCTTAATCTGCTTTTAATTGCCATTTGTGGGTCTGTGTCGTATGATATTGCCACTTTAGGGTAAGGCATCTGAATTGCCATTGCGTGAGTAATATCTCCCCATATCATAAGGTCATCAACTATGTAAACAGTGTGGCCGGGTGTATGACCATAGGCTGCCATTGAAGAGATACCGTGGATTAGTAGAGTTGCCTCCTCTTTAGGCTCAAAAGTTTTTATATCTGATTTGTACAATTCCAGAATTTTTTTTGCGTTTTCCGGAACATTTTCATTCTCTTTTAATGATAGGAGTAGTTTTGCGTTTGGGAATGCTTTAGCTCCCTCTTTTACAAGGCCGAGAAAGTGGTCCGGATGGAGATGGGTAATAAGTATGGTGCCTACCTCCTCCGGTTGAACTCCGTGGCTCTCGAGGTTTTTGAAGAGTTCTCTGCCCAGTCCGGTGTCAACAAGAATATTCTCTCCATTTTTCTTTATCAGGAATGCATTTGTGCCTCCCGGATATGTGTTGTCCGGAGCAGTCTCAGCTGCAATTTCCGGGGTGTAACCAATTAGATTATCAGCCTTTCGTGTGCTGTTTATCTCTGCAAGAAGGATTACTTCTGCGTTTGCCGTTTTATATGAAAAGGTATTCTGAGATAGCAAAGGAGCGGCAAACAAAATTGTTAGAATTGATAGGATTGTTTTCATTTCACAAATTTATAAAAATAATGATAGCGGATTATTATAGTTCGTATATTTGCGAACACGAAATAAAGAGAATCACCTGAACTATATGCAGGTTGCATCGCAGGTGCAATTGAGAAGAGCCAATATCTTAATTATATAATGATTGCGGGATTTGCTGATGTTGAGGTAAAGAGCGAGAAAAATATTTATCTATCTAAAGAGTTGGTGGATAAATTCAAAGGTAATAACGATTTTAAAATTCTATCAATAACAGTTAATGGTAGAAAATGATATTATTTAAATTCATAATCTAATGGAAATAAAAATTCTGGGTACAGGTTGTGCCAAATGTAAAACAGCTCAGGCTGTTGTTGAGAAGGTAGTAGCAGAAAACGGAGTTGAGGCTACAATAACAAAGGTTGAGGATATTATGGACATTATGAAGTACAATGTAATGTTTACTCCAGCTATTGTTGTTGATGAGGTTGTTAAGATAAAAGGGAGAGTCCCTTCAGAGAAAGAGGTTAAACAGGCACTAGGAATTTAATGCTATGGAGAGCAGAAAAGAGCTTAAAATCCTTTTGTGGATAGTTGTTGTTTTTGCGGCCATCTTCTTTATGCCCGTGGGCAATGATACCTTTATGACCGCTATCTATGCCACCTTTGATCTCTCTAAGTGGTATGCACAGGAGCACGTTATATTGTGTCTTCTTCCAGCCTTTTTTATTGCCGGCGTAATCTCAATCTTTGTGAGTCAGGGGGCTATTCTTAAATATTTTGGAGCAAATGCCAAAAAGTGGATAGTTTACTCTGTTGCCAGTGTCTCGGGAGCTATTTTAGCTGTATGCTCCTGTACCATTCTACCTCTATTTTCAAGCATTTACAAAAGAGGGGCAGGTCTCGGCCCGGCTGTTGCCTTTCTATATTCAGGCCCAGCAATAAGTATCCTTTCAATTATCTTAACTGCAAGGATTTTGGGTGCAGAGATGGGAGTCGCAAGGACAATAGGGGCTGTGAGTTTCTCAATTATTATCGGCCTGGCAATGTCATTTATATACAGAAAAGAGGAGAGGGCAAAA
>JAQVRQ010000097.1 GCA_028700975.1 Bacteroidales bacterium
ATCAAGTGGAATATCATTAATGCCGTTAAAGGCTCCTATTACAAATTTTTGAACATTACCTCTGATTCTTTTTGTTGCATCCTCGGGTATAAATATTCCTATCATATTATCCCCCGGAGAGATTCTAGCCTCCATCGATTCAGGAGTATTATAAGCCTCTGTAGTATCAAACTCAATATCAAAGAGGCCGGATGATTCTATCTCCTTTACAACAGCTGCTCCAAGCTCTCCGCTATCACTATTTACCAAAAGAAGAGGAATTTTATTCCCCTTTACAAAATTAAGAGTACTATCCTGCAGATTTGCCATAAGCATAACTAATAATACAGGCATTAGAAACATTAGGATTATACCCCCAATATCCCTTCTTAACATCAGAAAATCCTTATACAGTAAATATTTAATCCTTCTATTCATAAGTATCTCTCATCTGTTTACCGGTTAGCTTAAAATATAATCCTTCCAGATTTTTACACTCGGGATTTGTTTTTCCCAACTCACCGGGATTTCCCTCAAGAACAATTTTACCGCCATCCATCAGACCTACAATATCGCAAATACATTCTGCCTCTTCCAGGTAATGAGATATAAACAGAACTGTTGTTCCCTCCTTATTCAATTTGATTAGCTCCTCAAGGATAAGATTTCTGGATTGGGCATCCACACCCACTGTCGGCTCATCCAATATGAGAATTTTAGGTTTGTGAAGTAGTCCCGCAATCAAATTAATCCGTCTCTTCATTCCTCCTGAGTATTGTGTCAAAGGTCTATCTGCACTATTTTCCAGACCAAATCTCGCCAATAATTCAGAGACACGATCATTTAACACCCGCCCTTCTACTCCATACATCCCTCCAATAACCTTAAGGTTCTCTCTTCCAGTAAGCATAGGGAAAAGAGCAATCTCCTGAGGAACAAGACCTATTACTTTTTTTATTTCAGACAATTCATAAGGCACTTTTAGACCATCAATCATTACTCTACCCGACTCAAATTTTTTGAGCCCACACAAGATATCTATTGTTGTGGTTTTACCTGCTCCGTTGGGAGCCAGCAGACCATAAAGCGAACCTCTTGGAATCTTTAGATTCAGTTCATTAAGGGTAGGATAAGACTTCCCCTTATATCTTTTTATAAGCCCCTCTGTAAAAATTGCATAATTTTCAGACATTCCTCATCATTTTTTCTAATCCCTTGAATATCAACTCCTCTTTATCTGCAATTTTCATAAGTTTCTCTGCAAGAATATCGTATGTAACAGTATCTCCATCTCTCTTTTTAAACATTCGGGCTGCATTGTAAGAGAAATCACGCCACATATCACCAGCGGATGTCATCTCCTCAGAGAAACGCCTCAATTCTGGCAAATTCATTATGTTTGCAGCCTCCTGAAGAAATGCTGCATATATAAATCTAAAACCGGCCCCTCCTGTGCCTATCTCCTCATTCATTCTTATTACCTGCGCCAAGTTCAATGCAGCCCTTTTCTTACCCATACCTCTCTCCCATCTTCTCATTCTACGGGCAAGGAATCTAATTCCGTTTACACCAAACATAGGTATAGGTATCTTAGTCATTCGGTTACAATTCAATAAAATTGATTTGCGAATAGCCACTTTGTCTATCTCTCTTTTGTGACTAATATCTGTAATATGATACATTCTTCCGCTAGGGGGATATGTACCCTTTGCAAAACGAACTGTTTTAAGCTCCTCGTATGTAAGTGTACACTTATCTACCACTACAGGATCTGAAACTGTATAAATATCTTCCTCTTTACCAATAACACAGATATTGTGTGCATTAAAATGAAATCGGTACTCCTTAGGAAAATAAGGTAGATTATAGACTCCCACTAGCATACCCACCGGAGTGCCGGACAACAATACCCTGTCCAGTGCAACCATCGATTTTTCCTTGTCTCTAAATTTATAACGCTTCATCTTAATCCCAAGAAGAGACATTACTCTTGAGAAAATTGCTCCCGGGAGTGGCCTGAATGATGTTACGGCCATTCCGTGAAGCTTAATAAAAGGCATATGGGCAAAAAAGAGTCCTGAACCAAGTCCAAAAACCATTGCCTCGCTAATATTTATACCATAAAAACCCAGCAAATTGCTTACAACACCATTCTCGCAATGTCCAGAGGGTTTGTGTTTAAAATCTAATTGCATATTAATCAACGGAAACTAATTGTTCTATGTCCATTTTAAGTACCCGGGCAATTATGCCTAGCTTATCATTGTCAAGTTTCATAAAGTGCTTTGGTTTGCACCACCTTTTTATCTCACGTTTTGTGAAACCTGTATATGAGGCCAAAATTTCAGGAGTCATAACATTTCTGTGTATATGATAAGCTAACGGACTTAATTTGCCCGATTTGACATCCTTTTTAATTAGCTCCGACTCCTCTTCAATCAAGCTCCAGGCGTAATTTATTGCCTCATTCTTAGGCTCCCACCCCACACTAATTACCTGCTTGTATTCACCGTTTTCATCCACGGCATAACAAACATCCCTAACTTCACCACTCTTTTCTAGGATATTACCATCCTGAGGAACTTCATCAATTTTCATAATTAACAAACAGTAAGATAAACATAAGCATATGAGAACCTAGCACTTTCCGGAACCATTACTAAAATTTTATCCCCTTTTTTAAGCTTTCCACTTTTGAATAGTTCGTCTATCATAAGAAATGCCGATGCTGCCGCCACATTTCCAAGCTTTGGCAAATTCACAAACCATTTCTCTTCTGGAATAGAAAATCCTAAACTTGAGAGCTCTTCAAATATTTTTTTTCTAAAATACATAGATGAGAGATGTGGTAAAAACCAGTCAATATCACCAGGTTTAAGAGCTCTCTTTTTTGATATATCCATTAAGAACTTACCTCCTAGCTTTACAATACTAGCTCCAAGCAATTTAGTATCCTGCTTTAACGAAAAGAGAGATTTTTCAGTCCACTCATTTTCCGGATATCTTGTCCATCCTAAAAGCTCCTCTCCCTCATACTGAGCTCCGGCATACATACAGGTAGGCATCGTGTTAGCATATGATGTTAGCTCCACCCACTCCAATCTAAGAGAGAGGCCCTCTTCAGATGGTTTATCTGCGACAAGGAGTGCAGAGGCACCATCAGATAGCATAAACCTGAGAAAATCCTTCTCAAATGCAATCATTGGATCCTCCATTAATCTTGAGAGACTCTCATATTCGTCGTTAAAAAAAGAGGCTCTCATCCAGGCCGAGAATCGTTCAGATGCTACAGCAACGGCCATTTTTTTATCTCCTGATGCAACTGCCATCTGACAATACTTCAATGCGTGGATGCCGCTGCAGCAAGAGCCGGCAAATGAAACAACTTCAATATCCTTTGTACCTCCCATTTGACCGTGAATCTGAACACCGTGAGAAGGCATTATCATCTCCTGAGAAGCCGTACCAGCGGCAAGAAGCTCTATTGTATCCACGCTCACATCACCGCCATACAGATTTTGAATAGCTTTTACAGCCAGGTCAAACGCAGTATGAGTAACATTCTGTTTCTTATCAAGAGCATAAAATCTTGTCTTTATTTGATTATTTCTTAAGATAAGCTCTTTAGCTCTGGATGGCTTTCCTCCAATCATCCCCAGATACTCCTCAATCTCGTGATTTTCTACGGGACTGTTAGGCATAAATGATGACGTTCTTGTTATATATACAGGGCGCATAGTTTAAAAATTAAAAGTGTAAAAATAGGACATTCTTTTTAATGGTCTCATATCTACCTCTTCTTAATGGCCAAGTGATTGCGAAAAAAATTGATCCAAAGGGTGAAATAGCAAAAATTAGAGTTAGCAGATACCATTTAAACAATTTCAGTCTAAATCTTCTTGCTGAATCTCCATACCTCCCCTTTTTAAGAACCCATTTTGCCCATTTTCCCCATATTTTGTTTCCGTTATACTCAATAAAATAGATATTAGGGCTAAATCTCAAACCCCCTTTCTCCACAATTGATTTCTGTAAATCTGAATACTCTTTACTGATAATTGATTTAAAAATATCCTCTGATAATGATGAAACAGATTGAATATCCTCAGGTGAGACTCCGGCTGCGGGAAGAAATCTTGAAGCACCCTTTTTACCATTTATCAACCATCTAAAAATGGTAAGAACACTAACCAGATTGTTGTGTTTATCTTCAAGTGCTATGTGTCCAACAAGTTTAGCTCCGGAATCATCTAACCGGCTTTTAATACTTTTAATTGCAGAAATCCACATATTTCTGGTACCGCCTACAGCTAATACATCCCTTCCGGAAAGATAGAGTCTTGCCTCCTCTGTTCTGAGAA
>JAQVRQ010000004.1 GCA_028700975.1 Bacteroidales bacterium
ATGCAGAAAAGCAGGCAGTTCCAATAACTAAAAGTACTATTACCGTCGAAAACGGAAGGCTTACACCTGAAGTGATGCACAGTATGGGGAAACTATCAGATCCTCAGGTATCTCCTGACGGAAGCGAGATTCTTTATGGTGTAGCATATACAAGTATTCCTGAGAATAAAAATAACAGAGAATTATTTGTTATGAATACCGATGGTTCTGACGTAAGGCAACTTACTAGCTCTGCCATCAGCGAAAACAACGCAAGATGGATTAACGATGGTAAAGAGATAGCCTACCTTTCGGGCGGACAAATTTGGATAATGGGCAAGGATGGCTCAAAAGCCAGGAAAATCAGTAATTACGAACCAGGAATCAACGAGTTTGAGTTTTCTCAGGATGGGAATAAAATACTCTTTGTAAGCGAAATAAAAGCCGACAAAAAGGCTATTGATATTTGGCCGGATCTTGATAAAGCAAACGGCAGGATGTACTCAGATCTTATGTACAGACACTGGGACCATTTTGTAGAAAATATCCCTCACTCATTCATTGCAGACTTTGATGGGGTGAGTATTAATAATGTAACTGATATCCTGGAAGGTGAACCTTATGAGCTTCCAACTCTTCCTTTTGGAGGAATTGAGCAGCTCTCTTGGAGCCCGGATGGCTCAATGATTCTGTACTCTAGCAGAAAAGTTACCGGAAAAGATTATGCCTACTCAACTAATACAGATATATATCTTTATAATATTGAGGATAAGAGCCACGAAAATCTTACAGAAGGTATGCCAGGATACGATACAGACCCACTTTTTTCACCGGACGGGAAGAGCATCTCTTGGATCTCAATGGAGAGGGCAGGATTCGAAGCAGATAAAAGAAGAATATTTATAATGGATCTTGAGACAAGGGTGAAAACCGAGTTGACAACAGATTTCCCATACAATGCAGAAAGTATCACCTGGCTTGCAGACGGGTCCGGCCTATATTTCACATCTTGCGTAAAGGCTCTTACAGGTGTTTATCACGTAAATCTTGCAGACAAGGAGATAAGGCAAGTTGTAGAGGGTCAGTACGATTTTGACGGAGTTCAACTTGCAGGAGAGAGACTTGTTGGCACATATAAGAGTATGTCAATGCCAAATGAGATTGTGTCAATTAATCCTCAAGATGGTTCATTTAAGCAACTTTCGTTTGAAAACAAGCATCTGCTTGATCAGATAACAATGGGAAAAGTTGAGGAGAGATGGATTAAAACAGTCGACAATAAAGATATGCATATGTGGGTTATTTATCCACCAAATTTTGACTCGACAAAAGTCTATCCAGCAATTCTTTTCTGCCTAGGTGGACCTCAAGGAACCTTAAGCCAGAGTTGGTCTTATCGTTGGAATTTCCAGCTTATGGCAGCTAACGATTATATAGTTATCCTTCCTAATAGAAGAGGAACCACTGCATTTGGACAAGAGTGGACAGATCAAATATCCGGAGATTATATAGGTCTGAATATGCAGGATTATTTTTCATCCGTAAAGGAGATGAAAAAAGAGAAATATGTGGGTAAAGTTGGAGCCGTTGGAGCTAGCTATGGTGGTTATTCTGTTTTTTACCTCGCAGGAATTCATAAAGGGATGTTTTCAGCATTCATTGCACACGCAGGAATTTTCAATCAGGAGCATATGTATATGACAACAGAGGAGTTATGGTTCCCGCATTGGGATAACGGAGGAGCTCCTTGGGATGACAATCCTGTTGCCAAAAGACATTACGCAAACTCTCCTCATAAACTTGTAAAAAACTGGGATACCCCTATCCTTATTACTCACGGAGAGATGGATTACCGAGTTCCGGTTGACCAGGGAATGGCTGCATTCAATGCTGCCAAAGCACTGGGAGTACCATCGGAATTACTTCTTTTCCCTGGTGAAAACCACTGGATATTAAAACCTCAGAATAGCATTCAGTGGAACAGAGTATTCTTCTCTTGGTTGGATAAATGGCTTAAAATTAATTAACAGAATAATGAAAAAAATCATATCTATAGTACTGTTAGCTCTGTCAATATCTGCTTACGGACAGAAAAAAAACATTGACCACTCTGTATACGATGATTGGAAAAGTGTTGGAAACGTTCAAATCACAGATAACGGACAATTCTCACTTTATCAGGTCAATGCTCAAGAGGGTGATGGTTACTTGGTGGCTCTTAACCTATCAAACTTACAAAAAGAGAGTTTTCCCCGCGGAAACGGAGCTAGAATAACTCCAAATGGAGAGTTTGCCCTCTTTACAATTAAGCCTCTCTTTTCACAGACAAAAGAGGCAAAAATTAAAAAGAGCAAGCCGGACCAAATGCCTAAAGATACGTTGGCAATATACAATTTAAAGAACAAAGATTTTAAAACATTCCCCTATTTAAAAGGGTTTAAAATGGCAAAGTGGGGTAATAAATATCTTGCCTTTCAAACCACTCCCCCTGCAGACACCTCAAAAGGGAAAAAGCCTGTAAAAAAAGATAAAGACGAGGGAAGCGATCTTTTTGTTTATAATTTAAATAGTGGCATCGTTGACACATTAAAATATGTAGCTGAATATGATTTTTCAAGGGGAGGTGACACACTCTTTTATGTGGCAAGGCCAAATTTAAAAGATTCTCTAAATAAACCCGGGCTATATATGTACAACCCGGCGAACAAATCAGTTATAACAATTATTGAAACAACTATAAAGCAGAGTGTTAAACTACCCGAAGTTAGTGAAGACAATACTAAAATGGTTTTCTTTGCCAAGCTTGACACTACCAAAAAGAATAAGGATAAAAATATATCTATTTTAGAGTTCAAGTCAGGAATGGAGAGTGCAAAAATATTACTGGACAACAATTTTGCATCGCTACCAAAAGGTATGATAATAAGTGAAAACAGAGATCTCGCATTTAACAAAGAGGGTACACGATTATTCTTTGGAATAGCTCCCATTTTGCCTGAAAAGGATACTACAAATAAAGACCCGGAAGTGGCAAAACTTGATATATGGCACTATGCAGAACCATATATTCAGCCAATGCAGCTTAGAAATCTTCAGAGGGAGATGCGTAAAAGCTATTTAAGTAAAATTGAGCTAGATGGAGACCCTAATTTTGTTCAATTAGCCAAAGAGGAGTACGAGAATGTAATTATACCTGCTAAATGGTCTTACAACAAAGGAATTGCTGTAACCAATTACAGTTACAGGCTTGAATCACAATGGGATGCCAATCCAAAAAGAGACCTATACATAATAGATATTACAACAGGAGCAGCAAAACTGGTTACTAAAGGTGAATATATGAGTAGCTACTCCTTCTCACCCGAGGGTAATTTCTTTGTATGGTATAATAACAGTGATAAAAACTGGTATTCTCTAAACATACCTGAGGAGAAAGTGGTATCACTAACTGAAGGGATGAACATCTCTTTTGCTGATGAACTTCACGACTCTCCATCTATGGCATCTTCATACGGAAACGGAGGCTGGACAGAAGAGGATAAAGCGATATTTATATACGACAGATACGATATATGGAAATTTGACCCAACAGCAAAGAAAAGTCCTCTCAATTTTACCGAGGGTAAAGGTAAAGCAGAAGGAATTACCTTTAGAATAACAAGGCCGGACCGTGATTTCAGAGACTCAGAACCTTTTGGAGAAAAATCCGAATTCATCTTTACAGCATTTAATAATAAAACAAAAGAGAGCGGATTTTACTCCAAAGATCTTAAATCAAGAAAGCCCGTTCTGAAAGAATGGACTTTGGAGCCATTTTCATTCTCCTCTCTTAAGATGAGTAAGACCGGGAAAGAGCTTGTATATGTAAAAGCAAATTTTTCAAACTCACCGGATATATGGATTTCAAAAGAGAACTTTAAGAATCAAATAAAAGTTTCAGACATTAACCCGCAACAAAAAGATTATAACTGGGGAACTGTAGAGCTTGTAAACTGGAAATCAGCTACAGGAATTGAACTTGAAGGTCTTCTATACAAACCAGAAAACTTTGACCCGTCAAAGAAATACCCTATGCTGGTCTATTTTTACGAGAGGAATTCGCATCTCCTTTACTCATACAGAGCACCTGCTCCAAGTAGATCAACAATCAATATTCCATATTTTGTAAGTAATGAATATATTGTATTCATCCCGGATATTGCATATGAAATTGGACATCCCGGAAAGAGTGCAATAGATTGTATTGTACCAGGCGTTAAAATGCTTTGCGAGAACTCTTGGGTAGACAGTGATAATGTTGCTATTCAAGGACAGAGCTGGGGAGGTTACCAGGTTGCATATATGATTACTAAACCTGAAACCTTTAAATGGAAAGCTGGTGGTGCAGGTGCTCCGGTTTCAAATATGACTAGCGCATATGGTGGAATAAGATGGGGTTCCGGAATGGTTAGGCAATTCCAGTACGAACATACACAAAGTAGAATTGGCAAAACCCTTTGGGAGGCTCCCGAATTGTATATTGAGAACTCTCCTCTGTTTTTTGCAGACAAGGTTGAGACACCGCTTCTAATTATGCATAACGATGCTGACGATGCAGTCCCTTGGTATCAAGGAATTGAGTACTTCACAGCCCTACGCAGACTAGGCAAGCCAGTTTGGATGTTGCAGTACAACAATGAAGTACACAATCTCTCCAAAAGAGTTAACGCAAAAGACTTGAGCATAAGACTTGCACAATTTTTTGATCACTATCTGAAAGGTGCTCCAATGCCTGTTTGGATGAAACGAGGTGTTCCGGCATCATTAAAGGGAATAGATTATGGATATGATTTAACTGAATAATAACTATTTGAAAAAAATTTAGTTAAATTTGTGCAGGAGAGAGATACTCTTATAAATCATAACCATAATATGACCTGCAAGAACTTAATCAATATAACAAGACAACTGCTATCAATTGCAGTTGTCTTGTTCTTCTTTAATGCCTGCAAAGAGACTAATAGTGAGATCGTCAGCCCCTCAACACCTCAATCCAGGGTTATTGAAGGTAAGATTTTTAAACAGGATAGTCTTAAAAAAGCTGTGGTTGTAAAAGCCGGAACTCCCCGGGTTGTCGTTGTAAAAAAAGAACCTATAAAAAAGAGAAAAGGTAATATCATACAGGCCGGCACTCCTACAAAACTTAAAATTGAGAACTCAAATATAATCACACCGGGGAAAGAGGGAATCCCGATTCCCATTGTTACGGTAATAAATGAAAAAGTTGTAACCACATTACCCCCGGAGAGGATTGAAGCTAAAAATGCGTATTTCAGAGATAGAAATCCATTCAATTTTAGCTCTATTGGAAAACTTCAGGGTTTGAGACACGATCAGATTAGAGCAATGACTGAAGACACATTTGGGAATCTTTGGCTTGGGACAGACGACGGACTTACTAAATATGACGGAAGGTATCTATACCACTATACAACTCAACAAGGGTTAAGCAACAGCTTAATACTTTCTGTTCTGCACGACTCAAAGGGAAACATCTGGGCAGGAACCTTTAGGGGTGGTGCAGTTAAATTTGACGGACAAGAATTTCATATATTCACATCAGAAGATGGGCTTCCAAGCGACATTGTCAACTGGATAGAAGAGGATAGCTCAGGAAATATTTGGATGGCCACCGGTGGAGGAGTAGTTAAATATGATGGAGAAAGTATAACTGTATATACCGAGGAGAATGGTCTGTGTGATAATGACGCCCGGTTTCTAATGATCGACAGGTACGGAAAACTATGGATTACGACAAATCTTGGCGGAATATCCCGCTTTGACGGAGAGAGCTTTACCAACTTCACAAAAAATGAGGGACTCCCCCAAGATGAAGCAACAGCTTTATGTGAAGATAGAAAAGGGAACATATGGATAGGTCTCTCCACAATGGGATTAATTAAATTTGACGGCTCCAGCTTCTATCTTTACAATAATGACTCCGGGCTTGAAGATGGTGGAATAAGAAGTATTATGGAGGATTGGAGGGGAAATCTATGGATTGGAACTACAAGAAGCGGGCTATTGCAGTTTGACGGTAATAGTTTTATCAATTATAGTATTGATGAAGGCCTAAACTCTGAATACATAAGATGTTTACACGAAGATAGATCCGGCAACATTTGGATTGGTACCAGATCTGCCGGATTAGTCAGATATAAAGGTGACTTATTTACTCACAGAACCATCGATGACGGGCTAAGCAACAGCCGAGTTATGAGCATTTTGGAAGACACTAAGGGCACTCTCTGGCTGGGAACTTTTGGAGGCTATATATCTTTGATAACAGATAGAAAAAACCAAAACGGAGACGTTTCTTACTCACTTTTTGGCCCAAATCAAGGGCTGAATAGTTCACGAATATATAGCATAATAGAGACACCGGAGGGAAAAATTTGGCTGGGTACAGATGGAGGTGGCATCACCCAGTTTGATGGACAGAGAAGTATTACCTATACAACCAAAGAGGGACTTTGTGATAATACCATACGAGATATAGCTCAAACTGCCTCCGGAGAGCTATGGATTGCCAGCTACGGAGGAGGAGCCTCACTTTTTAATGGTAAGAGCTTTTCAAATTACTCCACATCTAATGGCCTTAGCAGCAACAATATTATGGCCATTCACGAAGATAGCAGAGGTATAGTATGGTTTGCTACAGATGGTGGAGGTATTACACTTTTTAATGGAGAAGAGTTTACTCATTACACAACAAATGAAGGTTTCTGCTGCAATGTTGTTTATAGTATAGCAGAGGATGACAATGGAGATATTTGGATCGGCACTGGAGGGGAGGGAGTTCTCAGATTTGATGGTGAAAAATTCACACACTATTCCATAAAAGAGGGGCTAAACAACGAATACGTCCTTTCACTTTTAAAAGATTCAAAAGGTAATATATGGGCAGGAACCAGATATGGTATAAATAGAATTTCAAAAGACCCCTCTCGAAATGAATATAAAATTAGGAGCTATAATTATGAAGAGGGCTTCATTGGAATGGGCTGTAATCTTGGAGCCATTGAAGAGCTATCAAATGGTGAAATTATTGTTGGCACAACTGATCGTCTGACAAAATTCCACGGAGACAAGGAGCCTCAAAGTGGAGCTCCATTCACAATGCAACTTACAAATTTACTAGTATTCAACGAAGAAATACCTTGGGTCCAACTAAACTCGTTAAAAGACTCCCTTTTCCAACTTAAAAACGGCTTACTGCTTAAAAACATAAAAATATCCGGGATATCCAGATGGAATAATATTCCAATTGACCTTGAATTACCCCACAAGCTAAATTATATAACTTTCAAATTTATTGCTGTTACACAGAATGAAATAGCCAAAGTTCGTTATGAGTATATGCTTGATGGGCTTGACAAAACTTGGAATAATGCCTCAACTGTTACTGAGATACCATATGTTAATTTATCTCCCGGAAGATACTCCTTTAAAGTGAGAGCAACTTCAAGCGAGGGAAAGAGGAGCGAAGAGGTAACTTACAACTTTAGAATTAAACCTCCTTGGTGGCAGACTTACTGGTTCTATGTTCTACTGTTTAGCTTATTTATATTATTCTTCTACTTATTTATTAAATATAGAGAGCGAATTTTAAAAAGAGATAAAGAGCTACTTGAGCTGAAGGTTCAAGAGCAAACGGAAGAACTTCTACTTAAAAATAATGAACTAGAGGTAATTAATATGGAGAAAGACAAGCTCTTTTCCGTTATTGCTCACGATCTGAGAGGTCCTTTTGGAACCTTCCTGGGACTTACTCAGATAATGTCTGAAGATTTCTCCTCTTTTACAGAAAAGGAACTTAGATCTTTTGCCGAAAATATGAACAGTACCGCAAAAAATCTATTCAATCTCTTGGAAAACCTCCTTCACTGGGCTAAAATGCAAAGACAAGCAGTTCCATTCAACCCTGTTGAAATAGAGCTAAAATACTCAATAATTGACAATTTGGGATGGGTTTCTGATTCAGCAAAGAAAAAAGGGATTAGTTTAATTATTGATATTCCTGAAGACTTAAAAATTGTAGCAGATGAGAGTATGTTGCAAACAATTATCAGAAATATTGTAAGCAATTCCGTTAAATTCACCCCGGAGGGTGGTGAGGTTTCAATAAAATCAATAATTACTGATGGGATTATTGAGATTATTGTAAAAGATAGTGGAATTGGAATGGATGAGGAGTTAAAAAATAACATATTCAAACTAGGGAATAAAAGTGGAAGAAGCGGTACCGATGGAGAGCCTAGTACAGGACTTGGTCTTATAATTTGTAAAGAGTTGGTGGAATTGCATAAAGGCACAATACTTGTTGAGAGTTCCCCGAAAAATGGATCCAAATTCATTATTAGACTTCCAATAAAACAGGAACGAGATTGAAAAATTGATGAAGCAAGTTCTGGTATATCTGTTTATCCTTTCAGTTACACTTGTCTCCTGTAAAAGAGAGAGTGCGACAAATGAGTCGCATCTACAACCTGCCATACTTACAATTAAAGGATATGTTGTTCCATCTGATTCTGTATTACCTCCCGATACTACCCGTATCAAAATCCCAAATGGCGTACCTGTGAGGATGTCACCCCCTTTTGCACTAAGTACAAACCAAAGCAACATCCCTCTCTCTCTGAAAATCAGCAAAATGATAACTACTACCAGACATATTGGTGCTGGCGAATACAAAATTCCAAGTGTAGTTCAATTTAATGAGAGTAAAAAAATGGTTGGGTTTCCTGTTAGAGTTCAAGTAAAAGAGCCTCTTTATAAAGAGATTAATCCCGGAAGTTTTTTCTATTACAACACTACACAAGGGCTACTACACGATCAAATTAGGGCATTGGCTCAAGATTCCATTGGTAATATATGGATAGGAACAGACAGAGGGTTGTCAAGATACGATGGAAAGGACCTCTATCATTTTACAGAGAATCAAGGTCTGGTAAATGAACTGATAAATGTACTATTTATTGATTCCAAACAAAATATTTGGATAAGTACATATGAGGGAGGTGTTACAAGGTACGATGGTAAGTATTTTACCAAAATATCCACTCAAGAGGGCCTGCCCCACGAACTGGTAAATTGTATCTTTGAAGATAGACATAACAGAATTTGGTTTGGAACAAGAAGAGGCCTTGTTATGTATGAGGAGGATAAACTTACAATATTTACGACAGAAAACGGACTTTCTGCAAACGATGTAAGATCAATTATTGAAGATGGGTCCGGGAAAATGTGGATTGCTACATACGGAGGTGGTATCTCTATATACGATGGAGATAGTTTCTCTGTTTTCACTACAAAAGAGGGGCTTATTCAAGATCATATCTCCCTTTTATTCAGAGATAGCAAAAACAATATCTGGATAAGTACTGCCTTTATGGGTATAATAAAATATGATGGAAGAGCACTAACATCATACACAACCAAGGAGGGACTTGGTAATAACTCTATTAGAAGTATCCTTGAGGATAGGGATGGCAATATGTGGTTTGGCAATTCAAATGGAAATCTCACTCGTTTTGACGGAAGTGCAATGAGAGTTTACGGGAAAAGTGACGGACTTGTCGCTGAGGCTATAAGAAGCTCCCTGCAGGACAAAAACGGGAATATATGGTTTGGTACAAGAGGAGCAGGACTTGTGAGATTTGAAGGGAGATTATTCTCACATTACACAGAACAAGAGGGACTTACAAGTGCCCGCATATCAAATATCAATGAAGACCACAACGGCAAGCTGTGGATAAGCACTTTTGGTGGTCATATTAATATTTTGACTGAAGGAGTATCAAATAGTGTGAAAAGACAATATATTCAACACTTTGGTCCTGAATCCGGTTTTAATAATAGATTTGTTTTTAAGACTGTAACAGACTCGGAGGGAAGGATATGGATTGCATCTGATTTCAACGGATTAGTAATGTATAATGGCTCTAAGTTGTTTAATTATGATGAAAAATCCGGTATACCAGGAAAGATTGTAACGCTTGTAGAAACGGACAACTCCGGAAGAATCTGGCTCTCTACAATGCGAACTGGAATTTCTCTGTTAGATGGAGATAAACTTATTAACTACAGAATTAGAAATGGAATAAGTGGCAATCATTTAAGAAGCTTTTTACAAGACAGTAAAAATAATATTTGGCTTGGTACAGCAGGCGGAGGAGTTACAAAATTTGATGGTAAATCATTTATCCATTTCAACAAGAAACACGGCTTCTTTACAGACACAATAAATGATATTATTGAAGATAACAGGGGTATTATATGGATGGCAAGCGTAGGGAGTGGATTAATCAGATATGATGGTGAAAGCTTCATAAGATATTCAGAAGAGAGTGGTCTTAAAAGTAATGCGCTATCAAGCATCATCCAGGATAGAAAAGGAGACCTGTGGATAGGTACAAGATATGGCCTATATCAAATTAAAAAGAGAGTTCTGGAGTCTATTGATACTATTAACAGGGGAATTTCGCTGAATAGCTATGGAGTTGAACAGGGATTTATGGGAATGGAGTGTAGAAAAGAGGCTCTACACGAGGCTTCTGATGGTACAATCTGGATAGGAACAGAGAATAGATTAACGGCCTATCACGGCGGAAGCACTACAGAGAACGAGATACCTCCATCATTACAAATCACAAACATTCAACTTTTTAACGAAGATGTCCCTTGGAGTTCAATTTGTGCTTATCCAGACAGCACTATTACCCTGAAAAACGGAATAAAGATTAATCACATTAAAATCAAAGATGTATCAGAATGGTACGCAATCCCCCAAAATTTAAAACTAAACAGAAAATCTAACTACATCACATTTCAGTTCATTGCAACAACTCACTCTAAGACTAGCAAAATAAAATACCAGTATATGCTTGAAGGGCTTGACAAGAACTGGAGCTCATCAACGGAAAGAACAGAGGTCTCATACGGCAATCTAAAACAGGGCAATTATACCTTCAGAGTTAAATCTCTAGCGGGAAATGGACTAGAGAGCAATGAATCTAGCTTCTCATTCAAAATTAAGCCATCCTGGTGGGAGACAATATTTGTTCAAATACTAGTAATCCTATTGGTTATATATTTATTACTTAAGTATATCCGGCACAGAACTAAAACACTAAATAAAGAAAAAGAGCAATTGGAAAATAGGCTCTGCGAAACAAGTGCAGAGCTTGAAAAGAGCTTGAAAAGAGCTCAAATTTTAAACCACGAAAAAGAGAAAGTGTTTTCAATTATTTCAAATGATTTAAGAGGGTCAATTAGTAGCTTTTTGGGAATAACTAAAACAATGAAGTCTGCCCAATCAATTAACAACCTTTTAGATAACCTCCTTCAATGGTCTGCTATACAACAAAACAATATCCTCTTTAATCCGGAAAAAATTAATATTAATGATGCTTTTCTGAATGATTTAGGCCAACTGACTGAACAGGCAAAAGAGAAGGAGATATCAATTACACATAAAATTCCTGTAAAACTAGAAATTGAAGCAGACCTAAAAATGTTGAGTACTATTTTTAGAAATTTAATCTCAAACTCTATTAAATTTACGCCAAGAGGCGGTGCTGTTAACATTAAAATTGATACAAAATCAAAAGAAGATATAAGTATCATTATTACGGATAATGGCATTGGAATGACTCAAGATACTATAGAAAACATCTTTACACTAAATATAGAGACGGGAAGAAGCGGTACTGAGGGCGAACCAAGCACCGGATTAGGCTTATTAATCTGTAACAATCTTATAAAAAAACACTCCGGACGAATAGAAATTATCTCCGAAATTAAAAAAGGGAGCAAAGTTATTGTAACACTTCCTAGGAGGCAGGATGGAAATTAACAATCAGAGAGAGATCATCTCCACTAATTTCCTTTAAGGTTATTCCATTATCCCCACTTTTACATTTGTTGTAAAAAAGGTCAAAACTCTCTTTATCATTAAACCTAACAACAATTACCGAAGGATTTCCATCTCTCGCAAGAATCCACACTTTATAAGATGGGATATTATCAAAAAGATACATAAAAGTGGAAATAGAATTGGAAAGCGCTAATGGACCAGAAGCATACTTAACAAGATTGGAAAATTTATCTTCATACTTAATCTCATTTAATAGCTCGTCTGGTATACGTAACTCTTCAGCTTGCAGATTTTGAGCAGTACAAACTTTTTTTAAATAATAATCTGCTAATTCATAAACCGAACTTTGCGCCCCTTCTGACCTTATCTGAGAGACTATTGATATATAAAAATTGCCGGCTGCTAACTGATACTGAGCAGGAGAGGTACAATCGTATCTAAACAAGTGATCAGCAGGATTACACCTAAAAGTGTGCTGAGAATAAATACCAAATGCATTCTCCGGAGTATCCATCTGATAAATCTCAACTGAAAATCCTATCCCTTTATATTCTATGTCAATAGCATTCAGAGTCTGAAAGCCGTACTCAAGGTAAAGCTCACTTCCTCCGTTCATAAACCCATAAAGTGCCTCTCCTTTGAACTCCCTTTCCCTATTAATAATTATCTGTTCATCAACAGGAGTTTGACCTTGCAAAGAGATGCTCAAGAGTATCACGAGTGTTATAAAAACTACTCTCATAACCTAGACTCCAGTAATTCAATTTTATCTCTAGATCCCACTCCTAATTGTAGCTCCTCAGCCAAATCAATGAACCTGGAGGCTTCAGGCCTGTCTACTTTTTGAATGCCCTCCTCTACTCTTTTGGCGATAATTACATCGTGACCTATTCTGTCTACAGCAACAGGATCCGAACCAACCAATAGCATATTATAGTTGCATATAAATTGAGGCTTTGCAGATGGTCCACCATCAAAACAACCAATTAGTCCATCAACAATATTCAATACAACTTTATCTCTTAATGGCGGAAATGCACAAACATAAGCGCAGGTTTCGTGCCATAACTTTGAGTGCAATCTGCTTGTATTTGTTACAGAACCAAATGCTAGATTTTTCAAACATAGAGTTGTAGTAGGACCTGCATTTTTCAGAATTGGAAGATTAATAATTTTTGTAACTCTCTCTGTTACAATTTTAGTAAAATAGGAGTTTTTACCCTCATTAACCATATAAGGTATTGTATATGAGTCATACTTTCCTTCAACATCTGCGTAAAAAAAATGTTTTTCATCTATCCTGCTTTCAGAATAAAGTTTACCCTGGTTATCGTAAAACCCTCCTTTAGAATCCATACACTCTGTACCTGTAATCTCAATCCCTGGATAATTCTCACTATTATAACCGGTTTCGTGAAGCTGCATCTCTCGTCTATCCCAAATAACAATATTTTTTCTGGGAACACCAGACTCTTCAAGTTGTCTTATTACTGCTCCAGTTACTGCGTGTGAAGTTGTAAGCAATTTGCCTGCAACAGGATTTACTTTTAGCCCGATAATATCTTTTGGACTTACAAATTTCCTCCACGCCTTTTTAAGATTTTTCTCACCGGTTAGTTTAAGCATACTCTCTTTAAGCATACTATATGCTCTTTCTGGAGATGGGAGAGTATCTACAACAGAATTCTCATCAATAACCTTTACAACTCTACCTGGATACAATCCAGGCATAGAATGTTTTGTTCTTGGTACAGCTAATGCATCTGCAATGTTTGTTGCCGGTTTATCATCTGTGTAAAACAGAGAGGATTTATCAGCAGCATTAACAACAGGTCCTAGTGCAAGACCTGCTCCCCCTATTGAGAGATATCTGAAGAAATCTCTTCTTTTCATAATATATTGTTTATGTGGTTAGTTCAAGTTCCACTCAGTTCCCTCTTTGGTATCCTTTATTTGAACACCAAGATCAGTTAGTTTTTGGCGAATTAAATCACTAGTGCCAAAATCCTTATTTAGCTTAGCCTCCCTTCTCATATCCAATATTAGCTCAATAACTCCGGATAGTATGTTTCCATTTGATGACAGAGCCTTTTCATCAACAAGACCAAGTATGTTTCCAACTACATCTTGAAGAAGTTCAGACAATATATCAATATCATCCGGATGGAGTAAACCACCCTTCTCTTTAACAGTGTTAACAATTCTTACAGCCTCAAATAACTGAGCTATGGCAATAGGAGTATTAAGATCATCACACAAAGCTTCATATACGCTCTCCTTTAAAGAGTGAAGATTTTCAATTCTCTCTCCTAATGAAGAGGATTTCAATTTTGCAAGATCCTGTCCGGCAAGAATCAATCTTTTAAGCCCTTTTTCAGCAGCCTGAAGAGCTTCATTACTGAAATCTAAAGTACTTCTGTAGTGTGCCTGAAGTATAAAGAATCTTATAGTCATTGGAGAGTATGGCTGTTCAAGAATCTTATGAGAACCGGTAAATAACTCTTCAAGCGTAATAAAATTCCCCAGAGATTTACCCATCTTTTGGCCATTTATGGTTATCATATTGTTGTGCATCCAATACTTAACTCCACCATTACCTCTTGAAGCTGTATTTTGAGCAAGTTCACACTCGTGATGCGGAAATAGCAAATCCATTCCTCCTCCGTGAATATCAAACAAATCTCCAAGATATTTTGCAGACATTGCTGAACACTCCAGATGCCATCCCGGAAAACCTTCACTCCAAGGTGATGGCCATTTCATAATATGTTCAGGGGATGCTTTTTTCCAAAGAGCAAAATCAAAAGAGGACTTTTTATCATCTTGTCCATCAAGATCTCTTGTATTTGATATCATATCATCCAAAGAGCGCCCGGAGAGGAGACCATATTTATGGCTGTTATTATATTTATGAACATCAAAATAGACAGAGCCATTACTGATATATGCAAATCCCTTTTTAAGTATATTTTCAACTAGAGAAATCTGTTCAATTATATGACCGGAGGCTCTCGGTTCAATATCCGGAGGCAAAGTATTAAGTAATTTCATTGCCTCGTGATATCTTAATGTGTAGTGTTGAACAATCTCCATCGGTTCCAATTGTTCAAGTCTTGCCTTTTTTGCTATTTTATCCTCTCCTGTATCCGAGTCATTTTCCAGATGGCCAACATCTGTAATATTTCTAACATACCTCACTTTGTAACCCAGCTTTCTTAAAAGACGAACAAGTATGTCATATGTTACACCCGGCCTCGCGTGTCCTAAATGTGCATCACCATATACAGTAGGTCCACAAACATAAATCCCCGCCATCCCGGGATTAACTGATTCAAACTTCTCTTTCTTTCTGGTAATTGTGTTGTAGATGTGGAATTCTCTCATAATATCCGAAATTTTAACTAAGCGAATGCCTCCTAAGAGGCATCGCTGTTTAATCCACAAAAGTACAACAAAAATCTATTCAATTGTTGCAGGTTGATGATGTTTGATTGTTGAAGCAACTATCTCATAAGTTTGCCTCTCAACACCGGCCTTTGTCTGATAGTTAACAGGCTTAATTCTGCCAGTAACAGAAAGCGTACTCCCCTTCTTTATTGATGAGAAATCAGGCATATTTCTCCCCGTCCAGGCAACAATATTATGCCAAACGGTCTCCTCCTGCCACTCCCCTTTTCTGTTCTTATAAGCCTCATTTGTTGCGAGTGATAGCCTCATAACACGCAATCCGTCTTCAAGGGAACTAATTCGTGGGTCAAACCCTACGTGTCCCCTCAACTCCACACGATTAATTGATTTTTCCATTTTGACGATGTTTATTGATTCGTAGACAAAGTAACATCCATAAAATGAAAGTAATATGAGGATAAATGTTTATAATCGGATATAAGTACTTGAATTATTTTGTATATTCAATACTATTCCTCTCAATTATCTTGTACCTCTCATTAACATATGTAACCCTGGTAATACTGCACGGAAAGAAAAAGCCCTGCATCTTCCAATATTCGTCTATAGTATATCCTTCAAAATATGCCATCATAAGTCTCAGTACAACTGCGTGACATACGACTAGAACTCTCTCTCCTCTATGTTTTGTAAAGAGTGGAATTACAAAGCCTAGTGATCTACGCTGAACCTCTTCAAATGACTCTCCACCGGGCCCGGGTGCAAAGGAAGAGGGTATTGAAGAGAAGGCCTCCATTCTTGCCGGTTCATCTTCAGCAGCTTTAAAAAAAGATCTCCCTTCAAGATCTGCTAGATTAATCTCTTTAAGCTCAGGGACCAGATTAACAGGATCAATGCCTGTCTCTCTTTGTATTATTGTTGCTGTTCTTTCTGCTCTTAAAAGTGGGCTTGAATAGATAGCGGTAATACTTTTATCTCTTAGGTAGGCCCCTAAAATTCTTGCTTGTGACAGACCCATCTCTGTTAATGGAGAATCCTTTTGCCCCTGCATCTTCCTAGCCACATTCCATTCAGTTTGACCGTGTCGGGTAAATAATATTTCTGTCATCATTTATTATATTGTTACAAAGATAAGAAATCACATTTTCAGAATGGTACATTTTTTTAACAGAATCGTTTAATCTCTTTCACCTAGAGGAGTGGTTTATTAAATTTGAAAATAAAAAATGGAAAGATATTGCAGAGAGTGTGGAAAATTAATTTACGGAAGAAGCGACAAACTATACTGCGATGATAGTTGCAGAAACTCGTATAACAACTCAAGAGAGAGAGAGTACAGGATTGAAATTGAGGCTATAAACCAATCATTAAAAAGGAATTTTAAAATTCTTAAAGAGTTAACAAATAGGGGTAAACGAAGGGTCTCCAAAGAAATTCTCACTTCACTTGGATTTGATTTCAGATATTTCACCTCTATCAGAAGAGAAAAAGGAGGTAAAATAGTGATGCAATGCTATAATTACTCATATGTAAACGGTTCAAATGGTAGTGTTTACATATCTATAAAAAATAATTGAATTTGAAGAAAAATATTGCATACATTTGGAGCATAATAACAAAGCAAATTTTGGATTTAATAAATTAATTATCAATAAAATGAAAAAGTTTTTCATTCTAATCACATTTGTAATTGCAATTATCTCACTATCATCTTGTGTTGAGAGATCTGCAAAGTACAAGAATCTATTGGCACAGCTTGATTCGCTGGGATCTGCTCACGCTGTTAAGAGCGCCGAGTTTGAGGAGGTTTTTGCAACACTTAATGAGGTAGAGGAGGGGCTGCAGTCTATCAGAGAGGCCGAGAACATCCTGGTTCTTCAGTCTCAGCAAGGTGGTGCAGAGATTCAGGAAAACTCAAGAGAGCAACTAAAATCTGATGTAGCCGCAGTTGGCGAGGCTATTAAGAGCTATAAAAAGCAAATTGAGAAGCTTAAAAATGACAATCGCATCCAGTCGAATCAATTTAAGAAAAGGCTGGCAGCGCTAACAGCTGAACTGGATTCTAAGTCTGAACTTATTGAAGATCTTGGAAGACAACTAGCAGAAAAGGAGAGACAACTAATTGTTAAGAGCCAACAAATTGAATCACTGGACAAAACTGTTACTACCCTCAAGAGTGAAGTGACCTCTCTTAGCCAGGCAACTGCTTCTCAGAAGGAAACAATAGCAACACAAGAGGTTCAAATTTATTCCGGCTATTATATAATTGGATCTAAATCTGAACTTATCTCGGCAAATGTTATGTCAAGGGGAGGATTATTTAAATCTGCCAAAATTTCTTACCAGGCGGAACAATCGGCATTCATAAAAGTAGACATAAGAGAGGTTAAGGAGATTCACACAAATGCAGAGAGAGCAAAAGTTCTATCTGTACATCCTACCGGCACTTACGCATTTGAAGCTGATGAGAATGGTCTGCAAGTTCTTAAAATTTCCCAGCCAACAACTTTCTGGGAACAAACAAAATATCTAGTAATTCAAACACTCTAAACTTTTTTATGAAAAAATTCGGAACAGTTATTGCTGCCATCTCTGCACTATTTTTAATTAACTCTTGCAATACAAAGATGACAGATAAAAATCCTTTACTCGTAGCTTCTGAAAATCCTTTCGAAGCTCCTGCCTTTGATAAAATCAAAAACGAACACTATAAACCTGCTTTTGAAGAGGCAATCAAAGAGGGAAGAGCACAGATTGACTCAATTGTTACTAATCCTGAAGAGCCTACTTTTGAAAACACAATAGTTCAAATGGAGTACGCCGGAAGAAGACTTAGTGGCGTAGCCTCAATATTTTTCAACCTTAATGAAGCAGCAACAGACTCTGTAATGCAGAGCCTTGCTTTGGAGATATCACCTCTTCTTACAGAGTATTCAAACGATATAATGCTTAATGAAGAGCTCTTCAAAAGAGTTAAAACAGTTTATGACAACAGAGAAAATATTGAGCTCAATACTGAAGAGGCAAGACTTCTGGAGGAGACTTACAAAGGTTTTGCAAGAAATGGAGCAAATCTTAATCCACAGGAGAAAGATAGATTCAGAGAAATAAACAAAGAACTCTCACATCTCTCTCTCCAATTTGGTCAAAATGTTTTAGCTGCAACCAATAAATTCTTCATTCACATTACAGACTCTTCTCAACTTGTGGGGCTGCCATCATTTGTAATTGAATCCGGTGCTGCTGAAGCTTCAGAAAGATCTCTTGAAGGATGGGTTTACACTCTTCAGGCTCCTAGCTATGGCCCATTTTTACAATACAGTGAAAACAGAGAAATTAAGGAAAAACTTTGGAAAGCTGCTAATACTAAAGCATATAAAGATGAGTTCGACAATTCAGATATCGTTAAAAAAATTGCCGCTTTAAGAATTGAGCGTGCCAATATTCTTGGATTTGAGACTCACGCAGATTATGTTTTGGATGTAAATATGGCTAAGAGCTCTGAAACAGTTAACACATTCCTAGCAAATCTCCTTAACAAAACACTGCCTTATGCAAAACAGGAGGTAGCAGAGATTCAAAATTATGCTAACTCTCTCGGTTTTCAAGGTACATTGATGCCTTGGGATTTTAGTTACTACTCTGAGAAATACAAAAATGAGAAATACGCTTTAAATGATGAACTACTTAAACCATATTTCAACCTTGAAAGTGTACAACAAGCTATTTTTGCTCTTGCAGATTCATTATATGGACTAAAGTTTGAAGAAAATTCTAAACTACCTGTTTATCATCCGGATGTTAAGGCTTATGAAGTTCACGACTCAGATGGCAGATTTCTTTCACTTCTGTATATGGATTTCTTCCCAAGAGCCAGTAAACGAGGTGGTGCGTGGATGACAACATTCCGTGATATGTACGTTGAGAACGGAATTGAAAAGAGACCTTTTGTATCAGTAGTTTGCAACTTTACCAAACCCACAAAGGAGACCCCATCACTATTAACTCATTATGAGTTTAATACTCTGTTACACGAGTTTGGTCACGCACTTCACGGTATTCTTGCTGAGGGTAAATACCCATCTTTGACTGGAACAAATGTAGCACGTGATTTTGTTGAGCTACCATCCCAGATTATGGAAAACTGGGCTGTTAAAAAAGAGTTCCTATCTTCATTTGCCAAACATTATCAAACCGGTCAACCTATACCTGAAGAGTTGATTGAAAAGATTGTAGCTGCAAAAAATTATCTTAGCGGATATTCAAATGTTAGGCAGCTTACATTTGGTATAAACGATATGGCTTGGCATACCCTTAAGACTCTTCCTTCTATTGATGTTGAGAGCTTTGAGAAAAATGCTGTTAAAATGACTCAGCTACTTCCAAATATTGAAGGAACCTGTTTCTCCCCATCATTCAGCCATATTTTTGCCGGTGGATATTCAGCAGGCTATTACAGCTACAAATGGGCAGAAGTTCTTGAAGCTGACGCATTCTCACTTTTTGAAGAGAAGGGAATCTTCTCAAAAGAGGTTGCATCATCCTTCCGTAAAAACATCCTATCAATGGGAAATATTGAGGAGCCGTCCATCCTTTACAAAAATTTCAGAGGTCGAGATCCTGAACCAGAAGCATTACTGAAAAAATTCGGAATGACCGGTAATAATTAAAATTTCAGACCTAGGTTTACCGAAATAATCGATTTTGACAACCCTTTTCTTTGATATTGCCTTATAGTGGCATCAAGGAAAAGGGTTGTTCCTTTCTTCTCGTTGAGTGAATATCTGTAACTTATTCTGCCTCCATACAGATATCTTTTACTGGTTTTAAAGAGGAAATCCTCTTCAAGCAAATTATCTGACATATACAGATTACCGGTTAAAAATGGATTCTCTTCTGATAGCATCTCTCCTCCCCCTTTGTATAGACCTCCAAGTATAGTAATATCTAATAGAGATTTTTTACCTGCTTTAAGGTTTCTCATAGCAGATATTTCACCACCGCCAGTGTAGTAATCCTGGATATATTTTGATGGATAAACAATAAACTCACTAGAGAACCTCCCAAAATTCCCTGTCAAAGAAAATCTCCATTTAGGGTTCCATTTACTACCTCCAATCTCTACAGCATACAACCCTTTAAAGTTTTCTGTCCTGTCGTAATACCTAAGTGTTTTCCCATATTCAAACCAGTTCCAGGTATTGGATTCATTCTGTACAGGCTCGTATATATTCTCAATTTTGTACGATAGTCTCTCTAATATTATAGCATTCACCGTAAACGAATGACGCAAATTGTCTGAATTATAATCAACTCTCCCTTTAAAATTGTATTGAAGCCCCTCCTCCAAAGAGTATCTTCTGAGAAGATTATTATCGTCATAATTATTCCCCAATCCATATTCAACATCAAGCTCTCCAAAAAGATTAACTCTATCAGCTGAGTAGGAGGCTTGTATAGCAGCACCGAAAGAGTCGGAGAAATAACCTCTATTTAAATCTGTTGAGGTTGTAATACTCTCTTTCATATACATCCAGCCTCCCTGAAAATTATATAAATGCTTACCTGAAAAATTACCTAAAAAAGCATACTCTACCCTCTCTGCATTATATCTATACAGGAGATTTGCCCCAATAATTAAATTATTAGTTTGAAAAATAAGTGAAGGTCTTAACTCAACTGAAGATAGTATATTTTTATTCCTTCCGTCTGTTCTCTTGGCAGCCGTTGCTGTCTCATAATCAAAGCCTACCCCTGTTGCCAGTGATTGATTAATTTTATAACCCGCAGCTCCCGAAATCCTATAGCTCTCTCCCAAAATCCTCCCCGGAATAGAATCTGTCATCATATTGATTACACTATTTGGGTAAATTGTACCAAGCCAAGCCTGATTTCTCCTTTCAAAATGTGTGAAATTAAAAGAGCCGTAAAAGAAAAAGTCGCCATAAGATACATACGATCTTGTTAATGCAGATAGACTTAAATTCATCTCAGGCTGATTATAGTTTCTATCGGTGCCCGAATAGCCCTCAACCCTGCCTGCAACTTGTGAAAAATCTCTAAAATCTTTAAAGACTAATCCGGCTGCATTATTCGAAGATAACCAAGGGTATAGTGTGGCAATTCTTTCAAAAGTATAGAGGCTTTTTCCTTCATTCTCTGCCTTCAGATTCAGAAAGATAAGTGAGGTTAAACAAAGAGCTATAATCTTATATGATCTATTTTTCATTTTAGTAATTATTTTGCCAGAGAGGGTCTGTTTCTAACTTCAAAATCCAACAATGAGTTGTTGGTGTCCATATAGATAATTCGCTCACCATTTTCACTAACAACCACTTTTTCAATTTTCCTGTGAACGCTCTCTCCACTACCAAGACCAGAGGTTTTAGCATAACCATTATCAATTTCCGGCCTTAATCTTTTTGAATCAGTTGTCTCTCTGAAACACTCGACACCATCTATAATTAATTGTTTATCTATCATTAAACAGTCAAAAATTCTCCTTTCCGGTTGATTTGGATGCCAAGTATAGGTGTCTGCTACAAATTGGTCAGGAGTCTTACCGCCAAGTGAAAATAGAAAAAATGCCGGACTGGTTTGAGAGAAGCTGAACTGAGATGAAGAACCAACTTTCCAAAAACAGGTTAACCTTTTAACACCAGGCTCAGGGACTGTTTGACCTTTTGTAAGAACAGGATCATAAACAGCCCAGTAACCAGATACTCCCAGATTAACCCCATTTGGAGATATTGTTGTATGGTCTATTGCATTCATTGAAATAACAACCTCCTCTCCCGGTTGAATAGGATTATCAAATCCTCTTCCCGGGAAAATCCACGCCATAGATACTGCCGGTATAGAATCCCTTAATTCCGTCGTACCTGGCTTAATCCAAGGAGAAGTTCTGCCTGCACTTGGTGCATTATATGGATCTGCCATACCAAAGCAGAGCGAGTCTAGATATGCTATTTCGTCTGAATTATTATATATTATTACGTGCTTATCATATGCATAATTTTTCCCTGTATTCGGATTAACTGCACCTCCGTAGTAGGCCTCCTTGATTATAATTTGGCTGGTTACAGAAGCATTAAGAGGTATCTTCACACTCTTTACATCTGAATCTTTAGGAGAGACCCTGATTTTACTTAAAGAGCCATTAAATATATATATTACTCCGCCTGGTTCAGCGTGTTTAACCACAGCAGTTGCATTATATGATCCGTGAGAAACTCTTATTGATGCCTTCCCATTAATATCTGTTTTCCCTTTGAACTCAAGGCCGGATATTGGATCGGTAAATATTAGAGATACCCCTTCCGGGTTGTATTCATACCCTGATGGCATCTGAACCTCAACCTCAATCAATGAGCTCAAAGACTCTTCAGTAAAGGCACTCCGTCTTACCTCCTTTATACAACCAGCTAGAGTGAGTGAAAAAATTATTATAAACAAAACTCTTTTCATTACTCAGTTTTTTAAAAGGTTAGCTTAAGCTCTGCTCCAAAATAAATATCGGTGTTAACTCTTGATCCCGGAGCATCCGGTCTGGTATTTAACTTTAATATTGGTCTTGAATTTGTGAAATTATTTGCATAAAAGGATAGAGAGGCAATGTCTCCAATCTCCTTAGTAACTCTTAAATTAGCCATAAAATATGGTCTGTAGCCCGATTTCTGAAAATAGTAGGGCTGATTTGATGATAAAATAAGAGTCTGCAATCGCCTCCTTAAATCTGCATCTGAAGTTGTATAATAATCACTAAATGGCCTTACATTTCCACTAAAGTCCAAATAAAAATCAGGATCTCTGTACATTATCTCCTCATTTCGCATATCTCCCCAATCACCAAAAACCCTGTTACCTTCACTATCCAGTTTATAAACTCTCTCTTTATCATATATATTCCATCTTTCATTCATCCAGATACACTGACCAATTAGTGAAACCACAAGTCTCAATGATGGGATATTTGTAACAAGGTGTAGAGTTGATGTAAACCTCCTGTTTCCATCTCCAATAGTTAAAAAATTTGATTTGGATTCGTATATCCCAACATATGGAAATTTTTCTCTTGTATTAATTGGGTCTACATTTGAAATATACTCCCGTCTTAAGCCAGGAGAGCTTTCAAGCTGGTGAATATAAGAGCCGGTTAACAGAACAGATGTATTTAAAGCCTTTATTCTACCAAAGTCAACCTCATACTCAATCCCCCATTTTTTTGTCTCTCCTCTATTATCCGGTGTTGAGTATTGCTTAAATTCATTGTGAGTTGAATAGCCCAGTTCAATATATTCACCATTCTCATCCTTTACCCATACTCTTCCATCCCTGAATATCGGGGCAGAATCAGGATTGGAGACTGAGTTATAGTAATCATATGATGATGTTACATAAGAGTAATTATCAGTTATTCCATTAGATAGTTTTTCATTAAACCAAGTTATCCGGACATTGGTCTCTGAAATGCTAAAGTCAACTCCCAATTCAATATTTCTTGATCTTGCAGGCTCGAGTTCATATTGCAATCGATTGTCAACAACCTCTGTACTTATAACAACAAGGGATTCACCTGTTGAAGAATTTCTATACTGGAAAAGTGGATTATCAATATATATAGGAGATGGATATAACAACCCAAGTGATGGCAATTTATGGAGTAATCCCCATCCACCTCGTATTGACAACGATCTAATAAATCTACTATTATTGTTTGGAAGTATTGAATAGTTGAAATTTGTACGAGGATCTACAACAGGAGCGTAACTATAGCCCTTTATAAGCATTTTTGTAAATCTAACTCCTGCACTTACCTGATAGTCTCTATTCAATAATTTCCCATTTACCCTCTCCTCTGCAAAAAGGCTAAAGTCGTTCATATATGGAATTTCGTAATAATTCCTCTCTCTAAAATATTGAGGTGAAGATCCATTGTAGTAAGTACCTCTACCATTATTCCCTTTACTATTGAACTCAAACCCAAGCACACTCTTAAAGAGAGAGCTACCAACCTCCTTATTAAGATGAGCAGAGAGCTTACCACTTAAATATAGAGGAATATCTTCGTTTCTTCGGTCGAATTCATCTAGCTCGCCTGTATACCAACCCTCAGCAATTCCGCTTGTTTTTCTCTCTGTTGTGGGTAGTGGTAAACCATTATTGACAGAATACTTCTGATAATCCTCCCTCCCAACTCTTCCTGAAAAATTGTAATTTAATGAGGTTATCCAACTCCTCTTAAGTTGCCAATTACCATACATAGTGAGAGATAAATTCGCCTCCCGCCGCTTTGTAAAATCACGCATTGAGACATCAGGGTCAATAAGAGAGTTATTTCCAACAAGATAACCACTTAGATAAGCGTTGAATCTTAAAGGCGAAGATCCCCTGATAAAAGTATTAGAGTATGTCAACCCTAAAGTGGCTCTGTTATAAATATCAACAGGTGAGCGAGCATCTTTGTAAGCTCTTGCGTAATCTGCATCTATATTTAAATTCCCTGACTCATTACCTAGATAAAAGCCTTTACTAAACGAGATTGCCTTTGTTCTTGGATCTGCCTTTACTCTTATTTCAAAAGGAGTTCTCCCCGCTTTTGTTTTGACCAAAACAGCACCAGCGGTAACATCACCATATTCAGCAGAAAGAATCCCTTTTAGCACCTCAACAGACTCAATGTTATCTGTGGAAAACTTTCTGTAATCAAGTGTATTAAATAGTTCTGAAGTTCTTTCTACCATAATAGATGCCTCATTTGAAACCCTTGAACCATTTATTAAAAGCGCAACCCCTCTGGCATTGTTATTACCTGGATCGTATATTGATCTGATTGTTATATCGTTCTTACTTGTAAGTGTTGGATTTGAAGTTAATGAGCCTGGAAGAAGTTGCATTATATCTGTAAGGCTAGAGGGCTGCAAATGTCTTATTGCAGTTGTGCCAATAACAGATGATGTATTGATAGCTTTCCCTGTCTCTGCCGTTACAATAACCTCCTCAATTTCCAGATTATCCTCTTTTACTTCAATAATGAGACTCTCTATATTACCTGAAATCTCTAGTTTGATAGAGCGTGCAACATAACCTAAAGAAAAAATATCTAATGTATATACTCCCTTTGAAATCTTTTCAAATCTGAATAGGCCATTCTCGTTTGAATACTCCCAAATATTTAATTCTCTTATTACAATATATGCATTTGGAAGAGACTCTTTAGAATCCTCTCTAATAATGTTCCCTTCAATAATAAAACCTCCCCTCTCTCTTCCTTGTGCTGGCAACAGAAATGGAATAATAATTATAAACAAACTAAGGAACGAGCATTTTAAACTATTTATCATTGTTGTAAAATTTTATCATTAACTATAGCTCTTAATCCTCCAAGCATTACAATTTGAGATGCAACAATAATTATATATTCGGGCAAGAAACCCTGTATTCCGTTCAGCCAAATCACTAAAGAAGAGAGAGAAAATGCCATTAGAAGAATAATTAGCAACCTTAAAAATCTGGCAACTTTCGTTGAAAAGGGAATCAATCCAAGAAGAAGCGCATATAGAGGATTGCACCAAAGCAGATTATAATTTGAGTGAAGTTCTATGTGATCAGTTAAAATGATTATACCTAAAAGCGTAATTCCCAGAAGGGCATAAAAGAGAAGCGCTGCAAATTGAATAAACCTCAAAGATTTAAAAAACCTGGAGAGTAACAAAAGAGATAATATTAGAATTGAGAAGAAAATAGGAGATAAAAGAAAAGGAGTGTTTTTTGGTTGTATTTCATCATTTTTGGTCAATAACTTGTTCTCTTTTGTAATACTCTTAAGCCCATCAAAAAGTTTATCCGGAAGAAACATACCCTCCCAAAGGGATATTTCACGATCCAAATTTGAACCAAGGATTAGGTTTATCCCTGCCCTTGTCCATTTTGTCTCCTTTACATAACTGTTAATTAAATCTCGGAAGTTCTCACTCTCAAGTCCCTCAGGAAATGCTATATATGGGTTAAGTAAATCCCTTAATTCAGTCGTGCAATTTTTAAAAAGAAATGAGTAGAGATAATACCTGTTCTCAGGTTTGTATAAAAATGTTAGTTTCTCAATTAACTCACTTTTTTGAAGAGGAGAAAGATCCAACTCTTGCTCATAAACTCCTCTCCCCTCATAACTATACTGCCACAAAAAATCAGCAGTATTCTGAATACCAAGCATATAATTTAGCTTCCCTTGGATAAATTTCAAATAAAAATTTGGAGTATTAAAATCAAATAGCCCAAAGTTGAAAACAATATCCATTGCCAAAGAATCATCCTTAACCCTTAAAGCACTGTGGCCAAATGTAGAGTAGAGTTCACTACCCGCCGTGCAAGTAATCAAAGAGATTTTTGAATTCTCATACTTTGTCGCTTTAAGCGATCCGGAAAACGACAAAAGGGCAATGACAAGCAGCGAGAAGAGTCTGAATCTATTCCTAACCATTATTTTCTTTTTCTAAATCTGAATGAATTAAGATAATTTGGAGCTCTTCTTTGTTTTGTTCCTTGTTCAAATGCATATGCTATTCCAAGTAACTTATCCTCACTCCAAGCTCTGCCAAAAAACGATACCCCTACCGGAAGCTCAGCAATAAATCCCATTGGCACTGTTATATTCGGATAGCCCGATATAGCAGCAAAAGAGGAGCTGCTACCCAAAAAATTATCTCCGTTAATAAGGTCAGTTTTCCAGGCCGGCCCCCCTGTAGGAGCCATTAATGCATCTAGTTTGTGCTCATTCATAATCCTGTCTACCCCCTCCTCTCTCGTCTTCTTCTGCATAAAAGCCAGAGCTTCCGAATATTCTTTATCCTCAAGCGAGCCCATTTGAGCAGCCATTTCCAGTAATTGCTGATCAAAAAACTTTAACTCAACTGAATCATTTTTATTGAATTCTATCAACTCTTCAATCGTTTTCACCGGTGCATTATCTCCCAATGACGCAAAATATTTCTCCAATCCATCCTTAAATTCGTAAAGCATAACTTTAAAAGAGGCCGAACTTACTCCAGCTCCAAGAGGATAGTTAATCTCCACAACCTCTGCACCTGCACCCCTCAAGAATGAGACAACATCACTCATAAGAGAGTCAACCTTGAAATGAAATCCTGAAATATTTGTTAAAAGCCCTATCCTCTTACCTTTTAGAAATTCGGCATCAAGAGCAGAAGAGTAATCCTTTAAAAACCTTGCGTCTGAGGTCAGTGTCATAGAGTCAAGAGAGTCTGTAGCAGCAAGGGCTCCCAGAACAATAGCGGCATCCTCAACACTTCTTGTCATTGGCCCAGGCGTATCCTGAGTAAATGAGATTGGAATAATTCCTGTACGACTTACAAGACCTACAGTAGGTTTTAACCCAACAATTCCATTATTGTTAGAAGGGCAAACTATAGAACCTTTTGTTTCTGTACCAATTGCAAATGCGCATAAATTTGCCGAAACGGCTACAGCAGAACCTGAACTAGACCCACAAGGATTTCTATCTGTTACATAAGGGTTTCTCGTCTGGCCTCCCACTCCGGACCAGCCACTTGAGGATAGGTTTCCCCTAAAGTTTGCCCACTCACTCAGATTAGATTTTCCAAGTATAACAGCACCAGCCTCTCTCAAGAGCTCAGCAATTTTGCTATCCCTACCAACATAAGAGTGTTTGAGAATAAGTGCTCCGGCTGTTGTAGGCATAGAGTCTTTTGTATCAATATTATCTTTAAGAATTACAGGGATTCCGTGCAATGGACCTCTCTCTTTTCCCTCCGCAAGCTCTCTATCTAAGGCCTCTGCAATTTTTATTGCATCGGGATTTATTGAGATTATTGAGTTAAGCTTAGGCCCATTTTTGTCAAGTCTCTCAATTCTCAACAAATAGTCTTCAGTAACCTTTTTGATAGAGAATTGTCCATTTCTGAAACCCTCACCCAATTCACTAATTGATATCTCTTCTAGATAGGATGTATCCCTTTTGCCCTCACTAAATGAGCAGGAATGAATCAGAGCTGATAGAGCCATCAATAATGAAAGCAAATAGATCTGTTTTATCTTTTTCATAATTAAATATAATTTACTTACCAATCCTCCAACGAGACATCAGAGACCTTGTTTTTGGAAAAATCCCTCTCTGCTTCACCCTTACATCCTCCACAACAAAAAAGACGTCGGGATCAAATTCGGTAATAAGTTTCTCTATCATTTTCATCTCTTTCCGCTCAATAACTGTCTCAATAATTTCAATTCTCTCAACAGAACCCGTAGCTTCAAGCAGAGTTGCTCCATAATTATTTCTGTTAAAAATAGAGACTAGCTCTCTCCCATTTTTTCTTGTGTAAATCCGGCATAGAATAATCCCAAAAGCTATCCTCTGTTCAATAAGAATTCCCACAAAATTACCCGCTGCATAACCTCCTGCATATGAAATATAAGCAAGCATATCATTGGCCCTTGAGAAGATCTCTGAAATTACAACAATCCAAATAAGAACTTCAAAGAAACCAATTAAGGGCGCTTTGTACTTCTCACCTTTTGAAACAAAAATAATTCTCAAAGTTCCAAGGGAAACATCAATTATCCTTCCTAAAAAAATTATTATTGGAAGAAGATATGGATATGTATCAAGAAAGTCAAACATATATTCAGTTTTAGTTAAGTTTCCAAATTTAGTAATAATTTAAAAGCTATTGAGAGGGAATCTGCTACATCCCCTGCAATCATAGCCTCCTGTGTAAATTCAGCAGCCGCAATTTCACCAGCCAATCCGTGTATATACACACCACAAGCAGCAGCCTCCATTGGCGCAAAACCTCTTGCCAAAAGCCCGAGTATCATACCGGTAAGCAGATCTCCACAACCAGCCGTTGCCATCCCTGGATTACCTGTTGAGTTCACCAGTATCTCTCCTCCCGGAGCTGATATAGTTGTTGACGCACCCTTCAGGACTACTATTACACCATATTTTTCTGTAAATATCTGTTGATCCTTTATCCTATCTTCACGGGTGATATGCCTCTCTGTTAATCGGTCAAACTCACCGGGATGCGGAGTTAGAATTGTCCCAAAAGGAATTATCTCCAGTAACTCTCTGTGATCTGAGAGAATATTGAGTGCATCTGCGTCTAAAACCATTGGGGTAACAGCCTTTAAAAGCAGACTTTTTAAAACTCCTGCCGTTTCCGGTGCTCTGCCGATTCCAGGCCCTGCCCCTATCGCAGAGTAAGAATCAATTAAGGGCAAAACAGAAATATGACTTTGGTTTGAATCAATTGAGCACATAGCCTCCGGAAGAGATATCTGCAATGTCCCATATACCATTTCCGGAGAATGAACAGTTAACAGACCAGCTCCAGATCTTAGAACCCCTTTTGCTGCAAGAAGTGCAGCTCCACCCTTACCGGCCGAACCTGCCAAAAGCAATGCGTGGCCGTAATCCCCTTTATGTGAATCTGCTTTTCTCTCCGGAAAGAGGCTGGAAACAAACTCACTAGTTATCTTTTTCATCTCATTGAAAAATTAGTTAAAATTTTTTAAAAAGAAGATCCTGGAAATCATAACTAAAGTCCGTTAAAGGAGATACAGCCTTCATTGTAAATCCATCAGGAAGACCTTCACTATCAAGAGAAAACATTATAAAGGCATCTGCATTAAGAGAGCGATCATCCCATTTTACAATAAATGTATTTCCCTTATAAAAATTCACCCCTCCACTTAAAGATGGAGATCTGGAAGAGGAGAATCTCAAACCCTCTCTGGACAACTCAATTTTAACACTCCCCAGCCAATTATCTACATACGTACCACAAAAGCTCTCTAGATAAGCTCTTTCCATCTCTCTCTCCGCCTTATCAACCACTTTCTGAACCTCTGACATCACTTTTAACTCCTCAGCCAGCGCCCTTTCAAGTCTCATTTTATTCTCTGCAATCCTATCTCTATCCTTAATCCCCAGATAGCTGTCAAGAATTGTATTTGTAATTGAAGAGAAAGCCTCAGAAGATTGTTGATTTGTAAAAACAACAATACCCAGTTCAAGTTCAGGAATCATAGTAACCTGAGTTAAAACTCCGGAGAGTCCTCCTGTATGAGTTACCATTTTGTACCCCTCAACATCACTCACTCTCCAACCCAGTGCATAGGAAGAGAAATGGGTTTTATAAGTAGTAGCTCCTTTTACAGGAATAATTGTATGGGGTACCCAGGTATCCTCATACTCTCTTGTCCTCATTTGTGCCGATACCCACTTAGCCATATCTGACACACTACTATAAATACCCCCGGCAGCATTGGCCATAGGATTCAGTTTCATCTCAATTACCTTTACCACTCCATTTACAGGAGCGTGAGGATCAATTATATTACTTTTATCTTTTAACCTATCGAATGAGGTAGCACTTCTCACCATTTTAAGAGGAGAGATAATACGCTCCTCTACAAACTCCTCCCAACTCTTACCCGAAACTCTGGCTATAACCTCCCCTGCAACAATATACATTAGATTGTTATAATTATACTTTGTTCTAAATGGCGAATCTGCCTTTAAAAACCTCAAATTAAAGATTACATCTTTTGCCGTAAAGTCAGAACCATCAGGCCATATCATAAGGTCACCTGCTCCAAGACCTAAACCACCCCTGTGTGAGAGCAAATCTCTTATTGTAAAAGCCTGTGTAACATACGGATCATATAATCTAAACTCCGGTATTATATCACATACACGACTATCCCATTTTAACATACCATCTTTCACCAAAATTGAAAATGCAGCACTTGTAAATGCCTTGCTATTTGATGCAATTGCAAAGAGTGTATTTTCATCAACAGGAGCCTTAGTATCCAAAGATGCCAAACCATAACCCTTCATATGAACAATCTCCCCATCTTTTACGACAGCTACTGCTATACCCGGCACATTAAAAGTACTCATAGCTCTTTTAGTAACCATATCAATCAAGTTACCCTCAATAGAGAATGATAATATTGGCAATAGAAATAAGGCGATAAGACTAGATAAAAATTTTAAAACTCTTTTCATTATTATTATTCTTTAATATTTCACACTCAAGATCTCTTCTGAAATTATCCACCCTAAGCTTGTACTCTCCAATATCACTACTCATCTCAGCAATTAGTCCCGAGAAGAGAATTATCAAGGAGTAGAGAGCAGATGGCTCCCAGGGTAATAAAGCAATCTCCACTACAGCCCTCTCTAACTCCTTATCCGAGAAGGTAATTAAGTCCAGTGAATCATATTCAAAAGAGTCTCTGGCGTCTGTAGCAAAATTAGCTATATCACTGAAATCCAAATCAGATTTATGGTAAAAACTAAACTGAAAATACCCAAGTTGACTATCGTACCCAAATGATATTAGCTCAGTTTTATCAGTGTCAAGATAGTAATTAATCTCCTCTTGCGTCTCTCTTTTTATTGTCTCAAATGGCGAACTATCTGATAAATCCGCACTTCCACTAGCAGAATATGTTCTAAACAAACGGTGCGTATCTATAACCTCAGAGTTTGGCCTCATACCAATTAGAACTCTATCATTCGCATCACTTCCACTACCACCCCTTCTGCAATCAATAAATACCCCTGCACCACAATGATTCGCCAACAACCTATTTCCTACAATCCCACTATCAAGACCCTCATAATCCACAGATTTATCAATTATCTCTGAGAAACCTCTGTAAATACTATATCTTGATGGCATATAACCCACCCTTAAAATACCATTTGCACTATAAAAAGAGGTAATTCTAACAGTTTTACTATCTCCAAATCTTAATGATTTTGCTTGATTATCAAATAAAATTCTATTCGAAGGTTTTTCAATAAAATTCAAGTAGCCAGAAAAATCGTCAATACTATCTGTAATAAAATTAAGAGAGCGGTTCTTTATCCTGTTAATTATGCCCTCTGAATCAAATTTGGAATTTAGCAGCTCAAAAAATGGAATCTCTTCTGAATAGACTTTTGCTCTCTGGATCATTGTTTGCGTGGTCCGTGTAATGGTTTAAAAGGAATTATTAAGTTAAAAACGGATCCGCCACCCGGGTTGGGCTCAGCCCATATTTTTCCGCCCATTAACTCGGAATAGGATTTTGCAATAGCCAATCCCAGCCCGGCTCCATCATACGTTTTAGTATAAGACATATTCACCTGGACAAACCTGTTGAATATTGATTCAAATTGCCCGTCAGGAATACCCACACCTGTATCTGTTATAAAAAAGCGAACAAAATCTCCATCTCTTATGCAACTTATCTTAATTTCACCCTCAATTGTATACTTAAGAGCATTTTTGATAACGTTGGAGAGTACACAGATAACCTTCTCCCTGTCCATAAAAAGTTGAGATACTTTTTGACTCTCTCGGCAAGGTATAATTTCAAACTTTAAACCCTTTTCCAATGCTTGGGCTTCAAACAATTTTTTTATTGTCTCCAAAAGCTCCAAGATATTTTCAGATGTATAATTAAGCTTAACCTGTCCTGAATCTACCATAGAAATGCTTACAATATCATTTATAAGCTCAAGCATCCTATCTCCGCTCTTTTCTATAATTGAAATATAGTGTAACCTCTCCTCCTGGGTTAAAGATTCATCCTTAAGAAGCTCCGCAAAACCCATAACTCCATTCATTGGAGTACGAATTTCGTGACTCACATTAGCTAGAAAGCCGGATTTAAGTTTATCGCTCTCAAGTGCTCGCTCCTCAGCCTTTCTGAGTTTTTGGAGATGATTCCTAAGGAAAATATAAAAAAGTAGCGTAGTAACTAATACATAGAACAATCCTTTGTACGTTTGAAAATGGCCGGCCACAACAGGATTCGGAGCCCAGAGATCAGTAAGCTCATCAGAAAAAAGAATCCATCCACTTCCTAGAAGAAGATAGACCAAAGTAATTCCGTATTCAAAGCGGAACTTAGCCATAGAACTTGGATTTGTCTGCAATATAATAAATTATATGCTAATAAAAAATGATTATATCACAGAATCTCATCAATTGTCAATGAAAGCTTTTCATAGCTGATGAATCCCGCAAGACGAGCGTTTTTACCAGATAGAGAACTCATTATATATGTGGGAAATAGGTCCACTTCAAGATTTGATGCCAAATTAAGATCATCCTCAAAGAGCTCTTTTCCCTTACCTACGAGATCCCTTTCAAAATCTATTAAGTTTAGACCGGAAGCCTCTGCTGCAAGAAATAGATTTTCCCTTTTGGCAATATTAACTCTTTTATGAAAGAGCATCTCTCTCATTATAAAATAAAACTCCAGACCCCTCTTCTCCCCTTGTAGCATAGCAGCTCGAAAAGCAATTGATGGAGGATAGGAGGAGGAGGGGGGGTCAATTTCCCATACCGCACCATCTATCTTAAATCCAATCTTCTCTGACGCCTCCGGCCAATGCTTACCAACAATTGCTGGACCCTCGGGATTGTCTGAAAACATCGTCCAGTCCGGCATAAGACCTCCCATCCTGTACTCAATAGAAAAGAGGCTGCCCCTATCCCTTTTCAGGCGAGTAAGAATGGGCTCACTACCCCAGCAGTAAGAGCAAAGGGGGTCAGAAAAATAGATAATATGAACAGGTTTTCCATTCATTTTTTTAAATTTTCAATATGTAGCTTATATCTGAAATCAAGTTCCATAATATGGTCAAGCCACCATTTTACAAGGAAATCGCATACCATTTGAGGGTCTGTAGGCTTTAAGTCAGTATAATTATGATTAAAGAGAGCCACCTTTTTTATATAATAGTTGTGAGCTCTTTTGTGCGCCGCAAGCTCAGGATAATTATTCTGCCTCATAAATCTCTCCTCCTCTCTGAAATGAACCAGACTATAATCCGTAAGTTTTGATAATAACTCCGCAAGATGGGTCGATTTGGAATTAAGATCCATCTCAAAAATAAAACTATTTATAATCTCAAAAATCTCCTTATGCTGAAGGTCAATTCTTCCTTCGTTAACAGAGAGCTCCTCACTCCAGGTGATTTTACTACACTTAACCATAATAATAACTTTCTCTTCATCAAAAGTACCACTTTTTTGTTAATATAGAGAAAATAGAGTTGTTATGAAAGAGCAGGTATTATACAATATGAGAAAAGACTATTCACCCGAACCATTAATTCTGGAGAAGCTCTCTAAATCTCCTTTGGTTGAATTTGGGAAATGGTTTGAAGAGGCAGAAAAAACTGAGAACCAAGAGATAAACGCGATGATACTCTCCACTTGCAAAAATGGAGAATTCCCATCATCAAGAGTTGTATTGCTCAAAAGATACTCAAATGAAGGATTTGTATTCTTCACAAACTATCATAGTCGCAAAGGAGAGCAGATTGATAGCAATCCAAAAGGTTCTATACTATTTTTCTGGCCGCAGACTATGAGACAAATTAGAATTGAAGGGGAGATTTCCCGAATCTCATCTACTGAGTCAGATGAGTATTTTGCGAGCAGACCTGCAGAAAGCAGAGCATCAGCCATTTTATCAAAGCAGAGTAAACCACTTAACGATAAAGAGAGGTTCGATAATGAGGTAAAAGAACTTTCAAATAATAAAGAGCTTAAAAGACCAAATAACTGGGGTGGATATATACTAAAACCCGTTTATTTTGAATTTTGGCAAGGCGCAACTAATCGTACTCACGACAGATTCTCGTACACGCCTACAATAAACGGATGGATGATAACAAGGCTTTATCCGTAAACATTAATAGCACCTATCCTCTGTAACTAACATCCTCTAAGGATCTTCTGGATTTAATAATTATCTCTCTTTCATTTAACTCAATAAGACCATCTTTTTCAAAACTTTTTAGAAGTTTTACAGCACTCTCAACAGAGACAGCTGCAAAATCTGCAATGTCTCTTCTGGAGAGTAGTTGAAATATATCCGGATGATCTTGTCTAAGAGAATCCAAATAGAGTATAGTCTCAGCCATCCTGCCATTAGTTTGTTTATACAAAAGAGAGCTCAAAGAGAGATATAGGTTGGAATTTTGTTCACAATATCTTTTGATAATTTCCATCCCAAACCTGCCATTCCCCTCAACAACAGAGACTATAGCCTCCTTCTCAACAAGAAAAGCGTGGCAGTCAGTTATAGCAGCAACAGAATAACCATAAATATTTTTATTAAAAACAGAGGATAGACCAATGAATTCTCCCGGTTGCACTACTCTCATATTGAAAGATTTCTGACCTGGGCCCTCAATATATTGTCTGCACAGACCATTTACCACAAAAAGAGTATACGAAGCAAAGGCCCCCTGTTTAGCAAGAGTATCTCCCTTTTTAAAGAGGACCTGTGTACGACTTGACTTTACAAGCTCAAGCTCTTTTGGGCCAAGAGACTGAAAGCAAGGAGCTTGTATATCGCAAATATAATCTTTGTCGCTTTCTTTAATTGTTTTCATAATGCAAAAGTAATCCTTTTCAATTAAATAATTGAGGAACATCAATCCTTCAGTTGAGGAACGCCAACTTCCATTTCTTGTATCAATTTACATCTACCCCTACCTTTGCACCATAATTATTAACAACATAACTAAAAGAAAAAAATTATGCTTTATACAAACCTTAAACACGTAGAGTCTGCTGAACAGCACGCACAAATTTTGAAAGACAATGAGAATGTAATGATTATATGCGGAAGAATGGGACCGATGTGTATTCCTGTATATGGAATTGCTGAGGAACTGGAATCCAACTACACTCACGTAAAATTTTTTGATATGGAGTTTGACAACCCAGAATCACACGTTATTCGCAACCTTCCTGAAGTTAGAGGTTTTATGGGAATTCCGTTTACAATTTACTACAAAAACGGCAAAGTAGTAAAAGCTACATCCAGCATTCAGACAAGAGATCAGGTAACTTCAATTCTTGATAAAGAGTTTGGCTCACCAATAAAATAATTAAAGAGAGGACAATGAACAACCACTACGATGCAATTATAATAGGAGCGGGCCCTGCAGGACTTACTGCAGGGATCTACCTCTCAAGAGCAAGAGTAAAAACTCTTATTCTAAATGAGGGTACAGTGGGAGGACAAATGGTCCTCACACACGAAATAGCTAATTATCCCGGAGTAGAGAGCATTAGCGGTTACCAACTTGCGATGATAATGAAAAAGCAGGCGGTAAGCTTTGGCTGTGAAATAAAATCCAATATTATTGTAAAAGATATTGATACAGGCGATAAAATTAAGTCCATTATCCTTTCAGATGGAACAAAATATACCTCAGATGCAATTATCATAACCACCGGAGGTCGTTCCAGGACAATTGGAGTGCCTGGCGAAGAGAAGCTTAAGGGAAGAGGTATCTCATATTGTGCTACCTGCGACGGAGATTTTTTCACAGACAAAGAGATAGTTGTAGTTGGAGGGGGTAACTCTGCCCTTGAAGAGGCAGTATCGCTAACAAAATATGCCTCTAAAGTAACAATTGTACATCAGTTTGATCACTTCCAGGCATTACAGCATTATGTAGATGAAGCGAAGAAGAATCCAAAAATTCAATATATAATGGAATCTACTATTGACGCGTTTCACGGAGACGAAAAGCTTGAAAGCGTTGACATCAAGAATCTTAAAACAGGCGAAGTCTATAACTTTAAAACTGATGGCACATTTGTATTTATTGGATATGTACCAAATACCGAATCTCTTAAAGGCAAGGTTGACCTCAATCAGTGGGGAGAAATAATTGTTAAGCCGGATATGTCTACAAGTGTTGAGGGAGTATTTGCAGCAGGAGATAGTATAACAAAAAGATTCCGCCAGGTAACAACAGCAGTAAGCGACGGAACAATTGCCGCACTAGCAGCTTCCGCATATATAAACGAATTGAAGAAGAGTTAATTTAGCTATTTACAAAATTCCCTGATAAGCTCATCTGCTGCACTTTCACCATATGAGGCTGCTCTTCTCCAGTCATCACAAGCTGCACTCTTCTCTCCCAGATTATTAAGTGCTACCCCTCTGTTAAAGAAGGCAAGCGCATTTACAGGATCTAACTCAAGAGCCTCATTATAATCTGAGAGAGCGCCGTGCAGATCTTTTATGCTATATTTTGATATGCCTCTGTTGACATATGCATTAACTAGAGATGGTTTAATCTCAATCGCCTTTGAAAAATCGGATATGCTCTCATTGAATTTCTCCAGTTTTTGCCTTACCACCCCTCTGTTATAATATGCTACAAGCATCTCCGAATCTAGCTCAAGAGCTTTTGAATAGTCCTCCTCTGCCCCTTTAAGATCATTAAGCATACTTTTGCACAAACCCCTGTTTACAAAAGCAACCTCATCTGAAGGACAGATCTCCAGTTCCCGTGTGTAATCAGATATTGCTTCGTAATTATGCCCAAGTTTTCTATGGGACTCAGCTCTTGAATACCAAGCATCAGGAAATTTTGGATCTAAAGCGATACATTTGTTAAAATCTGCTATAGCCTCTTGCTTATAATCCATCATTAAAAGAAGGCTCCCTTTGCCAAACCAGGCCCTAGAGTGTAATGAATCAATTTGTATAGCCCTTATATAATCATCAATTGCATCCCTGTATCTCTCCTGATACTCTCTTGAAAGAGCCCTGCTGTAGAGTGCCTCTGCGTTTTCAGGATTTAATTCTATCGATTTTGTAAAGTCATACTCTGCCTTCTCATACTCTTCAAGAATAAGGTAGGCAGCACCTCTATTAAACCAAGCAGCTGCAAGTTTTGGATCTAACCTTACAGCATTTGTGTAGTCTGCGACAGCTCCCAGATAGTCCTCTTTAGCTTGTTTATCTACACCCAAATTATAAAATTGGTTAGCGGACTGTCCTAGAAACATTACTGGGAGCAGTAAAGCTAAAATCAATGAAACGGTTTTCATTGCCCATTTGTTTTCAGAAAGTTATATAAAAAAACTATGCACCCTGCAAATTAGTTATCTTTGTTGAAAAAATAAATATGGAACCTAAAGAGAGTAAATGAAAAGAGTACACATCACATACACATTGACATTTATAATCTTAGTACTTGCAGAAATTTCCTCTCCAAATATCTCCTTGGGACAACAGAAAACAACTGCTAAAGAGAGAGAGAACATAAGGACAATTGAGATTGACGAGCTCGTTGTCAGGGGAGGCAGAGTGAAGTACAGAAATAAAGGGAACCCAGCGGTTGAACTCATTGACAGCGTTGTAGCATATAAAGAGAGAAATCGAAGCACAAATTTCAACTCCCTTAAATATCAAAAATATGAAAAGATTGTCTTCTCATTTACAAACGTAAGCGAAAGAATTCAGTCAATGAAGCTGCTAAATAAATTCAGGTTTATCTTTGATAATATGGATACTACCAGAAGTCCCGGCAGAGCAGTTCTTCCAATGTACATTCGTGAAAGACTTTCAGACTTTGCATACGATGGAGATAGTAAAATTGCCAATGAAATAGTCCGGGGAGAGAGGATGGTCACTTTTGAGGAGCATATGGACGAACAAGGATTGGGAGAGTGGTTAAACTATCTGTACGAAGAGGTAGATCTTTATGAGAACAATATTCTTTTTCTCACAAATAAATTCATAAGCCCCATCTCTCCATCTGCGCCCACATTTTACAGATACTATATTACAGATACAACTACAAGTGATAATGAGAGGTGTACAAGACTTTTTTTTACCCCGAGAAACAAAACAGACTTTCTGTTTCAAGGATATCTTTACATCACTATGGACGGAACTTATGCTGTAAAAAGAGCTGAAATTGAAGTGAATAAAAATATCAATCTTAACTGGATAAAAGAGAGCAGAATAGTCCAAGAGTTCAAACGCACCGGCGAGGGAGGATGGATACTTGACAAAAATGAGACATCAATTGATCTTGGATATAACAAAAGCGGGCTTGGGATCTTTGGTCAGAGATCCGTTTCATACAGAGACTATACATTTAATCAACCAATCCCTAGAATCTATCTTGCACAACATAATCCAAGAGCAGATTCTGTATTTTCAAAGGGAGAAGAGTTCTGGAGCAATAACAGACATCAGGAGCTATCCAAGTCTGAAAAGGGTATATATGAGACATCGGACTCATTAAAAAAGATGCCCACATTCAGAAGGATAATGAATTTGACAAGGATAATTCTAGCCAGTTATCACGATTTTGGCAAATTTGAGCTTGGCCCTATGAGTACTTTCTACAGTTATAATCCCACAGAGGGCTCCAGAGTGAGAGTCGGAGGAATGACAACTACAGATTTCAGTAAAAGAGTCAATTTAGATGGACATATTTCATACGGATTCAGAGATAAGCAGTTCAAATACAAGCTTGGGACAACCATATCTTTAACAAACAGAAGTATTTATGAATTCCCTGTAAGAAGCTTGAGATTTAGTATCCAAAAAGAGACTAAAGTTCCGGGAGTTGAGCTCTATTTTGTTCACGAAGGGAGTGCATACCTATCAATAAGCCGAGGAATTGACGACAAGTTATTCTACAACAAAAGTATCAAAGCAGAGTATTTTCACGAATTTGAAAACCATTTTTCATACAAACTTGGGTATAACTTCACAAGGCAAAAACCTGGCGGTAGCCTTGATTTTGGAGAGAGTAGCAAGATTGATATTGGAGAGGTAAGCTTAGACCTCAGATATGCACCAAATGAACAATTTTACCAGAAAAGAACCTTTAGAACCCCAATAGCAAACAAATACCCAATTTTACAATTGAACTATACTCTTGGGAATAAAATACTCGGCGGTGATTTCAATTATCATTTTATCAGATTCAACGCTAGCAAAAGATTTTATCCTTCAGTTATTGGATACACAGACGCTGTTTTTGAAAGTGGATTAGTACTTGGTAATCTCCCCTTCCCTTTGCTTGAAATGCACAATGCAAATCAATCATATATCTATCAAGCAACCACCTATAACCTTATGAATTTCCTGGAATTTGTAAGCGATAAATATGCATCACTTTTTGTTGATCACAACTTTAATGGTTTCTTACTGAATAAAATTCCTCTCATTAAACATCTTGGCCTAAGAGAGATTGTCACATTTAAGGTATTATACGGCGGGCTTAATGACCATAACAATCCAAATATCCGTCAATCATCTCCTGCTGCAGAATCCTGGTTAATGCCCCTTCCAAAAGACAAAGATGGCAATCCTGCAACATTTACTCTGGACAAAGGACCCTATATTGAAGTTAGCGTTGGAATCGGTAATATATTTAAACTCCTGAGAGTAGACCTTGTAAGGAGAGTCACATATCTGGACAATCCAAATATTACCAAATGGGGGGTAAGGTTTAGACTAAAATTTGATCTGTAATAGCTATATTTGAACCTACATCAAATAACTATGCTTAATGAGATCAATTATTGTTAAGAGACTTTTTATAGCCACTATTTTAGTCGCACAGTTAATGCCCAATTTAGCTATATCTCAAAATCTGTTTACACTAGACAATTACAGAATTCCACTCAATCAAAAATCTGCAATTATTGGAAAAGTACACAGACCATCTAATAACATAGAAAAATCTGCAAAGGTCAATTACAGCATAATAATAGATACAGCCAATATTTTCCGGATTAACAACAATGGTGAGATTATGCTTCGTAGAGGTGTATCATTGACACCCGGAGAGCCTTTCAGATACTCAGTTACAATCTCAATAAAAGAGAAGCGAGGTGACAAAAGAGTTGAGATCAAAGAGATTGAATTAGTAAAAGATGAGTTCCTAAAAAATATGGTCGTTGCACACAGAGGAGCCTGGAAAGAGTCTATAGCACCTCAAAACTCAATACTAGCCCTTAAAAATGCTATGAAAATTGGGTGTTCCTGGAGTGAATTTGATCTATGGATGTCTGCAGATGGTGTCCCTGTATGCAATCACGATCCATCAATAAAAGGGCATATGGTAGAGTCATCACCCGCATCTCTTCTAACCTCTGTTGAATTGGCTCCGGGGGAGTACTTACCCACTTTAGAGCAGTACATAAAATGCGCAATGGAGCAGAATAAAACAGGACTTGTTGTTGAGATTAAACCTTCTGGTATTAGCCCGGAAAGAACTCTGGAACTAACTGATAAAGTTGTAAAAATGACACACGATCTTAAGGCCCAAGCCTGGGTATCTTATATTAGCTTTAGCTATGAATGCCTTGAGCGGGTTCTTGAGCTGGATCCACTCGCAAAAACGGCTTATCTGGGAAGTAACAAGAGCGTTGAAGATATCAGCAGCAGTGGTATGTGGGGCGTTGATTTCAATATAAGCCTGTTCAAAAAAGACCCTTTACTCGTTTCAAAAGCAAAAGAGAGAGGTTTAACCGTGAATGTATGGACAGTAAATTTGAAAGAGGATCTAAATACGATGATTGATATGGGAGCAGATTTTATTACCACAAATGAGCCTGAGCTTTTATTCAAAATACTAAAAGAGAGAGAAAATAAATAAAATTCAATTGAAATGAAAAGAGTGATAATATCTATAATAGTTTTAATGCAATTTGCTGTGTCAGCCTCTCTTAATGGGCAAAATCACAAAGTATACAGCGAAAGCAAAGACAGAGAAATTTTTGCAAACTACATCTCTGTTATGAAGGGTAAAGAGAATCTTCCAATTGAAAAATTGATGGTTGAGACAGCAAAGTTCTTTTTATCTGTTCCATATGTTGCACACACTCTTGAACTAGAGCCTGAGGGCCTTGTAATTAATCTACGAGGCCTGGATTGTACAACATTTGTTGAAACTGTGATTGCACTATCCAAAACTATAAAAAGTGGTGAACCCTCATTTGAAAAATTTGGCAACAATCTGGCACTTGTTAGATATCGAGAGGGGAAAATCACCGGATACCAAGACAGACTCCATTACACAACAGACTGGATGTATGAAAATGAAAAGAAAGGGCTCATTACTAGAGTAATTCACACTCCTCAATGGACTAAACTTAATGTAGATCTGAACATAATGTCTTCAAATCCGGATAAATACAAACAATTATCAGGAAACGAAGCTCTTACGTCACTAATAAAAGATAAGGAGAGGGAGATTACTTCGAGAGAGCACCTATACCTTCCTGCTAATAAAATTGAGAAGAACAAACATCTATTTAAAAGCGGCGATATAGTTGGTTTTACAACAAATATCAAGGGAGTTGATGTTAGTCATATGGGGATTATCTATAAAGAGGGCAGCCACCTATCATTTATTCACGCCTCTCTTTCGCACAAAAAGGTTCTTGTTAACAGAGAACCCCTTTCTGAATACATTAAAAAGACAAAAGGAACAGGGGTTGTTCTGGCAAGGGTTAATGAATAAACTATTTTTTAAATATCGCTCCAAGAATCCCTCTTACTATTTGAGTACCTACACTTCTGCCAATACTGGTAGCAGCAGATCCTAATGCTTTATCAAGTGCAGATTTTGAATTTCCCCTTCTTTGAGTTGAGTTGCTCCTACGATATTCCCTGTCAAATTCTTTCTCTCTCTTTAAATCCTCCTTCTTTCGCTGCAACTCTACTTCTAACTCCTCAGCTGCAAGGCGCTCAACTTCCACCCTTTTCTGCTCAAGTAGCCTTTCGTCAGTAATCCTTTCATAGGCCGACTCCCTGTCAAAGTTTCTCTCATACATTCCATATAGCCTGCTCTGTTTTATTATGATCTCCCTTTGCTGAGGAGTTATCATACCTATCTGGCTCATAGGGAAGAGCATTTTTGCCCTCTCTACAACAGATGGAGCACCCTTATCGTCCAGAAAAGAGACGAGGGCCTCGCCAGTTCCCAGTTCAAGAATAGCCTGCTCTGTATCAAAAGCCGGATTTGTCCGAAAAGTTTGAGCTGCTGCTCTCACCACCTTCTGATCCTGAGGTGTAAATGCTCTCAAAGCGTGTTGAATTCTGTTTCCAAGCTGTCCAAGAATCTCAACAGGTATATCAGCCGGGGACTGAGAGATAAAATAGACCCCCACCCCTTTGGACCTAATTAGTCTAACAACAAGTTCAACCTTCTCTTTAAGAGCCTTAGGAGCATCTTCAAACAACATATGAGCCTCGTCAAAGAAAAAGACAAATCTTGGTATTGGAAGGTCACCCACCTCAGGTAATTGATCATACAGTTCAGACAAAAGCCACAAAAGAAATGTTGAATATAGCTTAGGAGCCATCATAAGTTTATCGGCTGCAAGAATATTCAATACCCCCTTGCCACCCTCCATTTGAATAAGATCAAACACATTAAAAGCCGGCTCTCCAAAAAATTTATCTGCACCCTGACTTTCCAGTGAAAGAAGAGCACGTTGAATTGCTCCAATACTAGCTGTTGAGATATTACCATAAATTGATGTGTACTCCTTTGCATTTCTGGATGTCCAATCCAACATCGCCCTCAAGTCCTTAATATCAATAAGCAGAAGTTGCTTCTCATCGGCAATTCTGAATACAATGTTAAGCACCCCCTCCTGAGTTTCGTTCAAGTTCATAAGTCGTGCAAGTAGAAGCGGACCCATCTCTGAAATAGTAGTTCTCATAGGGTGCCCCTGCTCTCCAAAAACATCAAAAAATCTCACAGGTGCCCCTGTAAAAACAAGAGAGGCTGGATCCATTCCAAACTCCTTAATTCTGTCACCGATAAACTTATTAATAGCACCTGTCTGACTTACACCTGATAGGTCACCCTTCATATCTGCAAGAAAACAGGGAATACCCAAATTACTAAAAGACTCAGCCAGCACCTGGAGAGAAACAGTTTTTCCTGTCCCGGTTGCTCCGGCTATAAGGCCGTGTCTGTTTACCATTTTGGGATTCATATAGAGAGGAGACGCGGCGTGTGCTACATACAATTTGTTATCTATATCACTCATAATAGCTCTAGATTTTATTGAGTTAAATATACAAATAATAAATCTAATCCTTCCCCGGTCAATCGCAGCCCCTCCAGAACCAGAAATCCGGCCAAAGGCCGTATAAACTGCGCAGCACCATATAAATCCTCGCAATGCGATTTTCATCCACAATGCGATTTTCATCCACAAATCTACGGACTGCACACTACCCCCCCGCACGACTGTAACAAGCTGAATAAGTGATCATTAACACTTTAACCGAGGGGTTACCCCTCGGTTAAAGTGTCAAGTCGCACAAAATAAACAAGTTGCAGCCGTCCGTGATTCAATATTTCTGGCAGATCTTACTGTATGCCCTTTCACAGAGTAATCCGCATAACTGAAGGAGTCTCCGCCACAGCGAATGAAGTGAGCGAGGAGGAAAAACTCCGGAAGTTGTGCGGATACTCGGTGAATACAGTAAGATTGACAGATATAAACTGAAGGAGTCTCCGCCACAGCGAATGAAGTGAGCGAGGAGGAAAAACTCCACAAATCTACTGACTGCACACTACCCCCCCGCACGACTGTAACAAGCTGAATAAGTGATCATTAACACTTTAACCGAGGGGTTACCCCTCGGTTAAAGTGTCAAGTCGCACAAAATAAACAAGTTGCAGCCGTCCGTGATTCAATATTTCTGGCAGATCTTACTATACCCTTTCACAGAGTAATCCGCATAACTGAAGGAGTCTCCGCCACAGCGAATGAAGTGAGCGAGGAGGAAAAACTCCGGAAGTTGTGCGGATACTCGGTGAATGAGTTTGAAATCATTTTTTATTTACACTTTAAGGTTTGACTAAGTTTATTAAACACACATAGTACACTATTTTACTTATTTATATAGTTTTTCTTTATTTACACTACGTTTTTGATGTTTGATTTTTTTAATTATCTTGCGACCCTGAAAAACTGAGCAATTAAAATTCATCGATCTGAATGATACTACACGAGCAATTCATTAGAATGGCCAAGAGCAATCCCTCAAAATTGGCCATAATTGACAGAACCCTTGACAGAAGAGTCACATATTCAAAAGCTCTTATTGGGGCAATTATTTTAAGCAAAAGATTCAAAAAGTACGAAAAAGGCTTTGTAGGGATAATGGTTCCTACATCAGCCGGCTGTGCATTGGCTACTCTGGGAGTGCTAATGAGCGGAAGAACTCCGGTGATGATTAATTACTCAACTGGTGCAGAGAGTAATGCAAGATACGCACAACAAAAATGTGGCTTAACTACAATAATAACCTCAAAGGCACTGCTGGACAAGTTGGGTTGTCCCGTGATTGAGGGTATGGTATTTATGGAAGACTTAATGGCAAGCATAGGGACTGGCGAAAAAATCCAAGCTGCACTCATTAGCAAACTTCCTACCTCTGCAATAATTAACCTTACCTATAAGGGAAAAGAGGATGACGTTGTTGCTATGCTATTTACCAGCGGCAGCGAGAAAGATCCAAAGGCAGTTCCACTAACAAACAAAAACATTTCATCAAATATTGAGAGCTTCGGTAGTTATGTAGGAATATCAGATAAGGACACTATTCTGGCAAATCTTGTCTTTTTTCACATTTTTGGATTGACCGTAAATCTCTGGGTGCCATTTTACTATGGCATAACAATGATAACATATGCAAATCCGCTTGATTTTCAAACAGTGAGCAAAATTGCACGAGAAGAGAAGCCAACAATGATGGTAGGAACGCCCAGTTTTTTCTGGGGCTATCTCCATAAATCTGAACCCGGTGATTTTAAATCTGTAAGGATTATGGTATCAGGAGCAGATAAATGTCCCGATGCACTACGAGAAGGCTATATAAAGAAGCACGGAGTCACCCTGCTTGAGGGCTATGGAGCGACTGAAACTTCACCAGTAATCTCTGTAAACTCACATCAATTCAACAGACCCGGAAGTACAGGCAAGCCTATACCAGGCGTGAAAGTTAGAATTGAACATCTTGAAAGCGGAGAGGAGTGTAAAGCGGGAGAGGTGGGAAAGATACTCGTTAAAGGGCCATCTGTAATGGGAGGATATTTCAGAGACCCTGAACAAACATCTGAGGCTCTTAAGGATGGCTGGTACAACACAGGAGATATGGGCTATTTTGATTCGGATGGTTACCTCTTCCACTCAGGAAGATTTAAGAGGTTTGTAAAAATTGGCGGAGAGATGGTCTCACTTGTTAAGGTAGAGAATACTCTTGAAAAGCATCTTCCTACAGGGGTATCTTGCTGTGTGGTAGATGTTCACGACCAAGTAAGAGGTTCATCAATTATTGCAACTGTAACAATAGAGGTCAATAAGTCAGAAATTCTAAAAAAGATGGGCGAGGAGCTACCTAATATCGCACTGCCAAAACATTTTATTGTAATTAGGGAGCTTCCGATGATGGGGACAGGGAAAATCGATTTTAGGAGTGTCTCCAAAATAGTTCAGGAGATATTTGATAATCCAGAAAAACTTGACAAACCTGAGTAAAAAGGTGCAACAATTTATTTCTTAAATCGTCTTTGTAATTATGAAGACGATTTTTTTATATTTAACTTGTATCTTAATACTCACATCTAGTTTAGTTTACAGCCAGAATCCAAATTTGGAAAGCTATTTAAAATCTCTCAAAAAAGAGGGAGAAGAGCCTGTATCGTTTGTTTTAAACAAACTTAAAGAATACGATTTAATAATATTCGACGATGCACTCCACAACTCAAAAAATCCTTTTGATTATTACCAAACACTTATACAATCTTCATCCGGAGAAATAGACTATGTATTTATTGAAGTTTTTGGAATATCTGCTCAGGAGCAACTTGATTCATTTATATACAACTCAGTATCTGACACATCAATACTTATAAAAGCATTTCAAGACGACTTTAGCGGTAACGGCTTAAGGTACAAAACATACCTGGACCTGCTTGAAACAATAAGAGTTCACAATATTTCACAATCAACTCAAAACAAAATCAGGGCAGTGGGTGTTGACCTGCCTATATGGTGGGAGGCTATTAATACCAGAAAGGAGTACGACATTTTTCTTACCTCTTTAGCCTCACGTGACTACTTTATGTATCTCTCTATTATTGAGAAAATGGATAGATTTACAACCGGAAAAAAGGGGATATTCCTTACTAACACGAGACACTCATACAAAAATATCCGACGAAAAGATGGCGAACCATATTGGAATACCGGAACCTTTTTTACCCATTTTAATCCTCAAAAAAGTTATTCAGTCCGTTTTCACAATCTTCTTCTGAACATTACTGGAAGTAACAACATTACCGAGAAGAAATCTGCACAAGGATTAGATAGGATTACATATAATTGGGTTCAACCCGATGAGGGAAGATGGGAGGAGGCTTTTATTGAGAATGGAGAGAAGAGTGTTGCAATACCAATAAAAGGTAACATTTTCGGAAACACAAAATATATTGGAAACCATATGCTTGATGTCTTGGAGGGTGAAAAAATGGAGAATGCCTGGGATGCCGTCATATTTCTTAAACCTGTAAAAAAACTTGAAAGTAGTGAAAAAACAAACTTTATGGTAACACCAAAATTCGAAAGAGAGTTAGAGCGAAGAAGACTGATAATTAATGGAAAGATTTAGGTTTTTCCGACTCAATTTTGTAAATTGCATTTAGTTGAGGAAAAAACAAAAATGATGATGGACAAATTGGTATTTAACGTTGATAAGAGCATTTTTGAAAACATCTCATCCGGAATGCAAAAAGCTTTTGTTTCACAAGTAAAGCCATCTGAGCTGCATAAATATTTTATCCTTACAGAGGAAAAAAAGATTGATATCAGATACTTTAATGAAATTGAATTCTCACACGATAACAGATTATGCTCTTTTAAAATTGGTTATGCAGAGATAGATTTTCTAATTCCAAATGAACTAATCGACTCCGGAATTGAAGATCTTACTGAATTTTATAATTACGAACATATGCCTCCTATAGAGATTGTTTTTCAGCTAAAAGAGAGGCTTACTTAAACAGCCTTTACAAAAATAGAACAACAATACACTAGCCCTTTTCAGCAATAAGTTGAAGGGCTTTTTTATTGACTATCTCTAGATTTCTCCCGGAAATTGTTATTATCCCGTCTTTTTGGAAGTCCGACAAAGTGTTAATAATACTCTCCTTTGAATAGCCTAGTGTAGCAGCCATCTCCTCTCTTGTAAAAGGGAGAATAAGACTATTGTTTCCAAAAAGCCTTACCACATTTAACAGTAGCATAGCCAATGCTCCATTGGCATTTTTATGGCTCAAGGAGATTAAAGAGTGAACAACGCCGTTTGTAAGCTCAGACATCATTGCCACAATATAAACAGCAAAATTCCCATTCTCTTCAATTAATTTTTCAAAAACATCCCTGTCAAAAACTCTAACCTTAGAGGGAGTTATTGCAATTGCAGAAAATTCAAGTCTCTTCTTTACAAAAGAGCACATAAGCCCTATAAAATCTCCTCTTACAGCAAAGCTAAATGTTGTATCTCTCCTTCCCTCCTCAAGATTTAACTTAGCCATCCCCTCCTCAAGAAACATTATCTGGGAGGCAAGGCTACCCTGTTTAATAATTGCCTCCCCCTTATTATATTCCAACAAGACGGATGATGTCAGAAGTTTTTCAAACTCAAACTCTTTCAAGCGACTTGTCCAGGCATAAATATCATTTGGCACAATCATTAATCCTTTTGTTAAATATCTAAAGATGTAATATTACATATTTTTTGATTAAAAACTGCAACTCTCAAATAGTGGTCACTATATTTTACTTAAGTAAATTTGCAGAACTACCAATAAATAAAGAAAATATGGCAGATTCAAGATTCAGGGTAAAAGCACATAGTGAAAGCCCAACAAAAACAATTGTAAAAGCTAGACAATTCGAAATAGTTATAGATGAACCGGCAGAACTGGGAGGAACAGACCTGGGAGCAAATCCGGTTGAGTATGTCCTTGCTGCATTTGCAGGATGTCTAAACGTAATGGCTCACGTAGTGGCAAACGAAATGAAGTTTGAGCTAAGAGGAGTAGAGATAGATCTTTACGGAGATCTTAACCCTGCAAGACTATTTGGAATGAGCTTTGATGACAGAGCGGGTTACAAGCAGATTGTAGTAACTCTAAAGCCAGACACTGATGCAAATGAGGCAACCCTTGCTGAATGGGCTGAGAAGATTGAGGACAGATGCCCAGTAAGCGACAATCTACAGCACACTACACCAGTAAAAGTAGAGGTTAAGAAACAAAAATAAGCAGTTGACAAAATTAACCCCCAAACCCTGCCGTTTAATTCCGGCAGGGTTATTTTTTTTGTAAATTGCACCAACAAACCCCATAAACTACAACAATGAAAAAACTTCTCAATCTAACTCTGATTTCATTTATTATCTCCCTATTAATTCCAAATACCGCAAAAGCAGAGAGAGCAATATTAGACTCACTGCTCCCGGTTAGAGGATTCTGTATTGCTCTTCCTACTCCTGACAGGATGGACGAGTTTATTAGTTTTATTGAAAATGAACTTGCCCCCAGAAATGTAAACACTTTAGTACTAAGAGTAGAATACAAATATAAATGGAAAAGCAGACCTGAACTTATTGACACACTCGCACTCTCAAGAAGAGAGGTAAAAAAATTATTAAAGGTATGTGAAAAGCACAATATTAAAATGATCCCTCTTATTGATCTGCTTGGACATCAATCCGGCAGAGGGGGACTTAATAAATTACTCTCTACATATCCTCAATTTGAAGAGACTCCTATGGAGCTGAGTAACGACCCTGCCAGACTTCCTATGAACGGCTTCAATATGAGAAGCTACTGCCCTAATCATCCTGATGTTCATACTGTTGTATTTGATGTTATTGATGAAATTTGCGACGTGTTTGAATCTGACACATTCCACGCAGGTATGGATGAAGTTTTTGACATAGGCAACGATAAGTGTCCGCGTTGTGCCGGAAAAAACAAGGCAGAACTATTTGCACAAGAGGTATGGACTATACGAAATCATCTAGCCTCAAAAGGGAGAAAAATGTGGATGTGGGGAGACAGACTACTTGACGGAAGAACCATCGGACTTGGAAGATGGGAGGGTAGCTACAATAACACGCATCAAGCAATTGATATGATACCTAAAGATGTTACCATTTGCGACTGGCATTACGAAAGAGCAGACGTAACCGCTGCACTCTTTGCAATGAAAGGAATTGACGTGATGACATCTCCTTGGAGGAACCCACAGGCAGCCGTCCTTCAGGTTGAGGATATGGTAAGATTCCGCCAGAACACTGCAAAAGTTATGAGACCAAGATTCAGAGGTGTAATGCACACAGTTTGGTCAAACGTTGGAACATTCCTGGATGGCTTTTACGGAAAAACTACTGATAACACACAGGGCGACCAGACTCCTTGGGAGGCATTCAGAAAGATGTACGACCGAATTGCCTTATTACCTCAAGAGTAGTGGTATCTGTGGCAAAGACCGAATATAACCCCTGAGGCTCCTGAGCAGGATCACCGGTATAGGGATCTCCCTTTTGCCAGATAAATCTTCCTGATAGAGTATCCGCAAAACCTCCCCAACCCCAAAAATTTGCTCCGGCAAGAGCTCCTCCCACAGAGGAGCTCTTTTTAATATTATCAATTATGAAGCTGAAATATTTATCTCTCGCCCCCACTGTGCTACTCCTATTAAAAGCGAATCCATCTCTGGGATAACCAAACTCCTCAAGAACTATCGGTTTACCGAGTTTTTCAGCAACACCAATATGAGAATTAATGTATTTGCCTGTTTCAACAATAGAATTGGCAACCATTTCATTAACACTCTCTTTTGTTGCCCAACCCCAATTGTAAGGCCATATATGCATATTAAGATAATCAATATGCTCAGAAGAGTGAATCCTTTCGTATAGATCCATATCAACCTCGCAGCCGTAAAGACCTTCACTACCTGTCGAGACCATATGATTCTTATCCAACGATTTAATAAGTTGAGCAACTCCGGTAACCCACTTACAAAAAGCCTCCTTCCCCTCATCAGAGAAGGCCCTCGGCTCATTTGCAACTTGCCAGGAGAATATCGCAGGATCTTCTGAGTAGGAAACTCCGGTAATAGAGTTGTCCCGTGAAACAATATACTTAACGTGATTATCAAACATTATTTTAGAAGAGTCACATAACACAAACCTGCTTACGTAATCTCTGAAAGGATGCCAACCATCTATCGCTGGAATAGGAGCTTTATCTGCGCCGGACCACATAAGATATTGTGAATACCCCCCTGACCACTCCCAGGAGTTACCCAGATATAGAACAGCCATCATATCTCTTTTCCCCAGCTCAACCATTAGCCTGTCAAGCCCCCTTAAGAGGGTATCATTATATATCCCCGGATCAGGTTGAAGTATAGGTTCAATCTTTGAGTGGACACCTCGGTCCCCTTCGGCTCCTACAAGCACCCTAATATTATCCACACCCATCTCTTTAAGAAAATCAAGTTCTTTAAAAAGTCGCAAAGTGTCTCCACCTTCGCCCTCAGAAGCGAGAATAGAGGCATACCACATATTTGCACCCATAAAATAGTAGGGCTCATCATTCACAATAAACTGCGCCCCCTCCACCCGGGCAAACGCTACCTCTTTTTTAAAGTGTGTGCAGGCACTCAAACCATAAAGAATGACGAACAGAATTAAAGTCCTCATAATTTTTTCGTGATTTTTATCAATCTTTCACCGGCTCCAATAGAGTATCCTCCTGAGCTTAAAATTATTCTCCCAAAGGTATCGGCAAGAATAATAAGGGGAGATGGAGCCTCCTCTTTTATGCCGAGTCCGGATAGCGCTGCGTTTAGCAAATTACTATTTTTGTCCGCAATAAATATAAAATTGTCCGGAAAAGCTATTTCGGAAACTCTCTCTTTAGCCAAGCTAAGAGAGCTCATATCCGGATAGAGAAAGAAAACCGCTCTTCCCCAATCTTTAAACTCCTCCTTATACTTAATAATATCTGATAAAATATGGTTTCCCGGCTCGTGATTATGTTTTAGAAAAACAAGAATAAAATAACCTCTTCCAGATTTTTCAATTATTGAAGCATCTACACTCATATTACCCACAACACGCAGATCCTCGCTATCCTCTCTTAGGATAAGTGGAATTACACTCTTTTCACCAGCTTGAATATTAAAATACTCCATCCTGGTTAGAATCTTCCCATCTGCCATCCTTGATCCGCTTGTCAAAAGATAGTAGCCTGGATCCAGTTCAACACTACTTCCATAATTAAAGAGAGCTCTCCACGAATTAGTTCCTTCAAAACCCTCTCTATTCCTAAAGGATAAGACTTTAAATCCAAAGTCATCAATTCTGGATATTGTAAAATGAGTTTCAAAACGTGGATCATCTACTGTTTTGCCATTATAAATAAGAGATAGAGAACCTTTAACAATATTTGTATTATCGCCCCCTTGGGCACCAGAAGTAAAGCGGGCTCGCTTCCACTCTCCATTAAGAGCATACTCTGGCACAGATGTTACAGGATTGAGCCTGGCAGCTATTCCAAATGTCCTGCAAAGTGCAATAAAGAAGAGGTCTCTAGAGTAGTTATCTGCTACCCCCAGCCTCCAAACCCCAGCGGGCGAAATAGGTATGGATTGTGGATTATATCGGTTTTCAATCTTTACAGAGGCGCTCAGTTTCTCAATTGCAAAAAGATTGCCCTCAAGAGAATCAGCTCCCGGAATATTTTTAAAAAACCCTCTCCAGGAAGAGAGAAGCTCCCGACCAATTCTTGGAGATATAATATACGGGTCAGTAACGCTATCATCAATATTATTAATATGATCAATAAGAACTTCCGATGGCGTATCCTTGAAGTCCTTTACTGAAAGAGAGGCCAAAATTGATTCACATATAAAGCTTTTACTATCCGGGACTACATTTAGAAACTTCTCAATTTCCGGACGATTCCCCTCAGAACTCTTTAATCTGGAGATTCTTATTGAATCTTCATTCATAAGACGAATTTTATTTGTCTCAATCTGTTCTTCAGTCACATACCTTTTAACAACACCCTCAACAGGCGGGATAATATCAAATTCAGAAGTGAAACTATCTCCAATTCTCCTATCCAAAACAATCTCAGTTGTCAAATTCTCCTCTTCAGGAGAGATAACGATAAAGCCAAACATATCACCCTTCATCACTCTTGCTAAAACATCCCCCCTTCCCAAGGTTACATTTACAACACCTTTTGAATCACTCTTCAACTTTACAGCAGGCCAAAACTCAGCATAATTGTAAATACAAAACTCTACTGTTGCCCCCTTAACCAAATTCCCCTCTTTATCTTTTACTAGAAGTGAGATTTTTGACACAGGAGCATAATTTGAGGTAACATTAATCTCAGTATATACATCTGTTTGTTCAATAATCTCCTCGGGACCTGAGTATCTACCAAAAACCTTTGTATGCATTAGGAGTGCCCTAGTAGCCGATGATGTGAACCAAGCCATATCCAGAACCGGTTCAGGCTCGCAGGCACCAATGTAACGCCACTTTCCATTTGCAAATGCCTCAACCCAAGCGTGATTATCGTCTGTATGCGCCCATCGCGGAGTATAAACCAGCCTAGCTGGAATGCCTACTGATCTTAATGCCGCAACAGTAAAAACCGACTCCTCTCCACACCTACCCTCTCCGTTCCTCATCGTTGCCAATGGTGATGAAGTCCGTTCATCACTCGGAGAGTAAACTACATATTGATGACACCAGTGGTTTACCTCAAGAATTGCCTTTTCAATAGAAAGACCCTTTATTCTTGGCATAAGCTCCCTGTTCATAATTACTCGGGAGCTGTCTAGGCTCTCATTGTTGACTCTTAAAGGAAGAACAAAGTGTCTGAATATCTCTTCAGGTATCTCCGGCCCCCATTCGGTACTATATTTTGACGCTATTGCTGTTTTAGCAGCATCCACATAAAGCGAAGCATCATAATCACTTATATCCCCCAAAGGCATATAAGCATACAGAAATTTAAGAGCTTGTTTCAGCTCTTTGTTTTTAACAGTATCAACAACAAGAAAGAGGCTCCGGTCATTGACCGAAAACCTCTTTTTTGAATAGTCTCTATCCAGTTGATCTTCTGAACAAGAGACAAGAAGTAGTGTTGATGAAACTAATAGAAAAAAAGTTAGGGTTTTAAGGATTTTCATTGTATTCTTCATTCAACTGCTTTTCGTTATGCGAGCGAATTTTTCTTACTTTCTCTCGCTCTTCATTAATAAAGTTCTCTGCAAACCCAATAATTGCGACTAACACAAAAGCGGCTGAAATCCAAATATAATAAGTCCAATCCGGCCCATCTCCTTTAGCTTGCTGCTTTTTTGCAAGATCCCGCTGAACAATTGTATTACCTGCAACTGTCTCTACACTATTTGTAGAAGTAGCATCCAGAGGCATACAAAAGATAAAAAGCAGAAAAAATACCGTAATTTGCCTTTTCATAAAAGGATTATTCATCTAGTTGTCTAAAATTAATCCTCTTATTTATAAAAATAAGCAAATATTGGTGTATACCCGATTCTTCCCCTATTTTTAATCCTCGCTCAAAGCCGCTCCTATCGCAGTCGCATACTCGGCATCCTGTGGAAATTCAAATTTAATATTGTACATTCTTGATATCCCCTCAAGCACTCTCTGCCCTATCTGATTTCTGCTCCCGTTACCGGTGACCAAAACACAATTAGCGTGTCTGCTCCTTGCTGCAAAAACAGATATTACACCTATAACCTGGAACACCATATTCATAATACCCATTGCAATATCCTCTTTCTCTGCAGTATCCAGCATTTTACCAAAATTTGCAGCAGTTGCAGATTTGTCCAAAAAGCTGATATCCTTTTCAGATATATCACCAATCAAAAGATCCACCTGATCCAAATCACCCTTCTCTGCAAGTCTAATAATATTATCAAAAACTGATGTCTTTATAAGCTCTTTGGAGAGGCCTGTAATGGTACCTCCTCCAACTCCTGTACCGCCGAGGTGGAGAATCCTCTCATTTGATGCCTCAATAATTGATGTTCCTGTTCCAATATTTGCAATAATAACAGGATCCCTCTTTGCCAGAAACATTCCTCCAAGACCAATTGCTTTAATTTCATCAATCTTATGTGTAGTAATCCCAAATATCTCCTTATTGATATTCACAGAGCCGGCACCTGTTATTATTATTTTTTCAATTGATGAGATATCAAAATTATTTTCAAGAATCATCTTCCCAAGAGCACCGGTAGCAGATGTTACTGAATCAAAAGCTCGTGTTTTAACAGTGGTAAGGATCTTACCCCCCTCTACAGCAACCGCCTTTGTAGTGGTGCTTCCTATATCAATGCCTATTATCATTGCTTATTAAAAGTTAGAAAATACTTGTCAAATATAGTAAAATCAATTATACTCACTAATTATTTCAGCACCCAGTCGTGAACAGAGAGAGGCTCTTTATTACCAAGAAAGTGTGTAGTAATCTTGTCAATAATATTATGACCTGTTGCACTATTTGTAAAATAAACCAAAATTTTTTGTGGTTGATCCTTGCTCTTTGGAGCAATTATAAAAAAGGCTTTAAAATTTCCGTTATCACCCCAATGAAAGGCAAGATTACCCAATTCACCATTTTTTTCAATACCTATACCCAGCCCCCAGAATATATTTTTATCACACTCCCTCTCCCTATCGGGGTACCTAACAGCATTAACAACAGGAGCGAATATAGCATCTCGCTCTTTTTCACCAAGAAATTTCCCCTCTCTCAGAGCCATAAGAAACTTCATATAATCATTGGCCGTTGTTCGGAGAGTATAGGCCGAGTTTGCTCTTGGAAAAGAGCCGGCTCCTCTGTTAACACCCTCTCGTGTGTAGCCAGAAGTTGCCAGGGAGTCATAATTATCTAGCCAAATATATGAAGTTGAATGCATTCCAAGAGGTTCAAAAACCTCCTCTCTTGCAATCTCCTCCAACCCCATTCCTCTAATATTCTCAACAGCTCTCTGAAGATATGCATAAGCCTCTCCGGAGTATGTAAAAGCAGAGTCAGGTCTAAACTTAAAAGTTATCTTAGATGATGGCCATTCAGACGAGCTGGGAGATAGAGTCCAGTTTGGCAATCCGCTTTTGTGACTTAGAACAACTCTTGCTGTAAGTCTGGATGCAAATTCACTATTCTCAAATCTTCCTGCATCGGCATAACTGGTAAGTGGCTCATCAAGGTCAATCTCTCCGAGGGAAACCATCTTCATTACAATATAAGCAAATAGAGGTTTGCTTAAAGAGGCAGCCTGAAAAACAGTGGAAAAATCATCTCTGCTTTTTATACTATCAATCGTAGATATTTCGTATTGATACAAATCTTTCCCTTCACTATAAGCAATTTGGATAAGTGGAATTCCAGCTTGGGAAGCTATATCTTTGATTCTCTCTTTGGAGTCAATCCCGTTTGAGTTAACGATAAAAGTGGCGATAGTTAAAAACAGATATTTAAACATTGGATGGATATTTGACCATAAAGTTATATATTTTTACAGGAGTTAAACTAAATCAAAATGAAGGCAATCATAATTGGAGCAACAGGTCTTACAGGTGAAAAGATATTAAAACAACTCATTGAACACCCGGGGGTGGATGAGGTGAGGACATTTCAAAGAGTGGATTCGGCATACAACCACCCAAAGCTCAAAGTGTTCAAAACAGATCTAATAGATATTGATAGCATAAAAGAGCAAATTACAGGAGATGTTTTATTCAATGCTATGGGTACAATAATCAAAAAAGCCGGAAGTAAAAAAGAGCAACAAAGAGTTGATAGAGATATACCCATTGCATTTGCAAAGGTAGCTTCTCAGAATGGAGTAAAATTGATGCTTAACGTATCAAGTATAGGGGCTTCAATGACAGGTGGGTTTTATCTAAAAACCAAGGCCCAAATGGAGGAGGGTACCTCCTCTGCAATGAATGGAAGGGTAATACACTTCAGACCCTCAATTTTGCTGGGAAAGAGAAGAGAGTCGGACTTTAGAATGGCAGAGAAAATATCATCTATAGTTATGAAAATTGTCTCTCCGCTACTGATTGGCTCCCTGTCAAAATACAGGGGAATGGATACTGACATCCTTGCCAAAGCTATGGTCAATACATCTTTAAGCAGAGAAAACTTTCAAAAGATATTTTACTATAACGATATCGTAAAAATTTCAAATCCAGGGTAGTATAATTACACTTTTTATTGTACATTTGGATTAATCAATAAAAATAGCTGGTTATGAAAACATTAGCCGGTAAGATTATTCAGCTGTTACTAGCTGTAGTTTTATTACTTTCACTCATAGGGTGCGAAAAAGATTCAACCTCATACTCAATCCAAATTCTTCACGAAGTTATCCCGGGGAGTAAACATCACGGTCCAAACGGAACCTGGTGGGGTTACAACCAGAGTAAAATTGTAAGAAAAGGGTCAAATGTCTTTATGTATGTAATAGAAAATGATAATCTTGACATCAACCCAAACCCAAACGCCTCTAACCCATCAAAAATTGTACTCTACGGCAAATACGGAGAGGGACCCTGGACAAAAGGGGCATCGCTTAATACATCAAGGCCTGGCAATATTCTCATAGACTCTCAGGGAGCTGTTCATCTAATTGTTTTTGAGCCAACTTATACCTCTCCAGACGAAAACGGCTCATACGGCAGATTGGTTCAATACGAATTCACAGGAGCTCAGCAAGGCGATCTTAATACATACAATAGAACGATAATTGTTGATAATGATGGATTCAAGGATGGAGAAAATGTAAACATTCGCATTGGTGCGTCAATCTCAAGCGATGATAATATTGCAATATCATACGGTCTCTTCAAATCTGTAAGACTATGGCATAAAAAAAGGGGCGAGAGTCAATGGATTATGGATTATTGCGGAAGCTCACTGGAGACAGACTACTACTATCCCTTTGTAGTCTCATCTACAAATGGATATTTTGTTTTTGCCGTACAGGATGAGTGGACAGGTCCAAGCTCGCCTGTACAATACCAAATGAACAGATATTTCGAGAAAAGGGGGGCTGCACAGTGGACAAGCTCAATTATTGCAGATTACAGAACTCATAGTTTGGCCACTACAAGAAGCCAACTAGTTGAAAACACAGATTTAATGGAGGACAACTCAGGAAGAGTTCATTTGATATATCAGACAAGATTAGACCCGATAGATCAATGGAAGAACACCTTTTATCAAGAGATTATTAACTCCGGAACAAAAACATCAAACACAACAGCCGGCCCCGGATCAAACGGATCCTGGATGAGATTGGCGGAGGCCGGTGGTGAGATCTACTACCTATGCAGCGCCTGGGACAAACTATACATAAGAAAAGGTGCAAATGGGAAATATATAAAACTGGATGTCCCATCAGTTGACGGAATGTATATTTACACCAGCGCCTCAAGAGGAGGCACCAGCAGAAACGAGACATATCTTGATATTCTTATGCTTTGCGGAAACAGCACTTCATACCCCAATGCAAAGAATTACTATGTGAGAATTTTAAAATCTGACTTAGAAAAACTAGATTAATCCCAAAATGAAAAAACTATTTTCAACGATAGCATTAAGTTTTATGCTTCTATTGTCTGTGTCATTATTTTCACAGACAATACCTAAGACGATGAACATTTATGAAAAGAACGGAACTGTAACCAAAATACCGCTTGACAGAATTGAAAAAATAACCTTTGACGGCCCTCAAATTACATATACAGAAAATGTTGTAAGAGATGGAGACGGCAACATTTATCAGACCGTAAAGATTGGTCACCAAGTATGGATGGCATCAAATCTGAAGACAACAAAATATATTGATGGTACACCTATAAATAACATCCGGATTGGAGAAGAATGGATAAAAACTAAATCAGGGGCCTATTGCTGGTATATGAATAACTCTGACAATAAAGAGGTCTTTGGTGGACTCTATAACTGGTATGCAGTTGCAGAAGACAAAATTTGCCCAAGAGGTTTTCACGTTCCAAGAAAAGAAGAGTGGGGAGCACTGATAGGATATCTTGGAAGCAGAGAGGCAGGGGCAAAACTTAGAGTAGCAGGAGATCAATATTGGAAAGATAGTCAGCCTCAAACAGATAACTCAAGCGGCTTTAGCGCTCTCCCAGGAGGAGTAAGACACGCAAATGCGACCTTCCAGGGTGAAGGGACTATTGCAAGATGGTGGGCTATTGATCCAAGAACCCCTGATGAAGGTGAAGCCGTAATCTTATACAACAATGGCAGTGCCGTGATTCATCCAGCTAGAAAAATGATGGGCTTTTCTGTACGCTGCGTAAGAGACTAACTCTACTGTTTGTAAACAGCAATCGCCTCTTTAAGCTTCTCCCAGTAGCCCTCGGTTCTCTCAACAAGTTCAAGCGAGAAGAGGCAGACTCCCTTTGACCCTCCATTTTTAGCATAATTGAAGAACTCGTTAATTCTCTCTTTAGGAACGTGTCCAACAAAAAGTCCTGAGGTTAGGCGTGCTTTGCTCCCACTGCTCTTCAACGCCTCAACACCCTCTCTGGTTGCCCTCTCTATATCCTGGTCCTCCCAGTCGTAGAACTTGTGATATATCATAGGTAGCAGAACATCTACGTTCTTAAAGTTTGCCCAGTCCTGTCTTACAAGTTTTTTTGACTCTTCAGGGGATGCAAAGACTGCCGCAGAGGATACTTTTCCGTGTGCCTTAATCTCTTTGGCAACCTCACTTGCCATATTAGCAAGGGCATCCCATCTATACTGCATCCACTGCTCATCTGCAGTAGGGTCTTCAATATCCATCGGATCCACCCCTGTTAACTCCTTATATTGCTTTCTGCACTCATCGCAATAACAGAAATCCCAAAGAGGGTAAACCCTATCCTGTACAACATTTCTTGATTCGTGGAGTCCGTAAGGAAGAATTGCATCGGGGTACCTGATAAAGTCCAAATGAACCCCTGCCAATCCCTCAATTTCAGCCAGCTCGGCAACCCTATCCTTAAGATATTCTATTGCCTCCGGTCTTGATGGGCAGAGCCATCTATAATGCTCTCTGTTGTATAATTTAATATCCAGACAAGACTCTCCTTGTGCGTTTACCTGATACCAATCCGGATGAGCATTTCTGAGGCTCATTTCTGTTCTGTTTGTTGTCCACATCCAGGCGTGAAGCTCAATATTGTATTTCTGAGAATATTCAAGAGCTCTTTTTACTATGAATATAGCTGCACTGTCTCTGAATGATGTAGAGTCACCAAGTACCTCGGGATAGCCTCCGTGACACTCCAGAATAATTGCGTCAATACCTGCATCAGATGCATTTTTAAAATAGTGCTCCCATTGATCAGGAGACATTGTGGTTTTGCCGGACATCCAGGCCCAAACTTTCTTATCGGCACTATCCTGCCTTCCACAAGACAATATAAGAGAAGATATTAGCAAAACAAAGGGGATTATAAGTTTCTTCATATTCCAAATTTAACAATTTTGATCCAAAAAGCTGAACAAATTATTGAATAAAGCGTTTGAAAATATATGATGGGGCACACAAAGAGAGGAGCAGCAGGAGATTCATTCAAATGCGAGGCAAACGGATTAAAAGAGCTTGCTAAAGCAGATGCTTTACCTGTTGCAAAGGTAATCTCATATGGTCCAAATTTCATCACTACCGAGTATATCGCGGCTAACCAACCATCTAAAGATTTCTTTAAAAAATTTGGAATGGGGCTGGCGCTTCTTCATAAATACAAACAGAGTGAATACGGTTTTTTCGAAAACAATTTTATTGGGGCCACCCCTCAGCTAAATTTGGCAACAGAGAAAGAGAAGAGGAGCTGGAGTGAGTTTTTCTTTAATAAAAGAGTACTTTTTCAATACCTTCTTTTGGAGCAGAACGGACTTTTAACAGAAAATATAATAACCGGATTTCGCAAGCTCGAGAGAGTTTTGCCTGCCATTTTAGATGGTGTAGAAGAGGAGGGAGCATCTCTGCTTCACGGGGATTTATGGTCCGGGAACTATATATGCAACACTCGGGACAAGGCAGTACTTATTGACCCGGCAGTCTATTATGGCCATCGGGAGACAGACCTGGCAATGACAAGGCTTTTTGGATATTTCCCCTCAGATTTTTACAAAGCATATAATGAGGAGTATCCTCTTACAAATGGGTGGAGAGAGCGAGAAAAGTTATACCAGCTATATCACCTGATGAATCACCTCAACATTTTTGGCACAAGCTACCGTCCGGAAGTAGAGAGATTGCTCTCGTCAATTTAGCACAATATTGTATATTTGCTTCTATGAAAAAAGTATTGGAATTCCTGAATAATCTTCAAGAGAATAACTACAGAGAGTGGTTTGAAGAACACAAAACCGAGTACAAAGAGGCTCAGGCTATCTTTAACCAAACAGTTGATAAACTAATTGCCGGCATCTCTGAATTTGACCCCGCGGTAGCTAAACTATCTGCCAAGAATTGCACTTTTAGAATTTACCGAGATGTACGGTTTTCAAAAAACAAGGCTCCATACAAAACCCATATGGGAGCATTTATATCTCCTTATGGCAAAGGAGGAGGTTATTCCGGATACTATTTTCATATTGAGGCCGAGGGTGCTAATTATATAGGAGGCAACATCCTGAGCACAGGTGTTTACAGACCGGAACCGGCTGCACTTAAAAGCATACGCGAAGAGATTTTCTTAAATGGAGACCAATTTCAAGAGACCATATCTAAAGCGAACAACTTCAAAATCGAGACCGGTGAAACATTAAAAAGGGTACCCGGCGGATACCCCTCAGAATTCAAATATG
>JAQVRQ010000039.1 GCA_028700975.1 Bacteroidales bacterium
AAACACGAACAGCGTTCCGCGAGGCTCTCGGCAACAGAGGTGGAGCAATATGGACGTAGTTACAATAAAAACTGGGGATATTTGAGTACTGGAGAGCCATTTAATCTAAGCAAAAACTTCTACCATAAACCATATATAACCATTCATCACTTCTTTAGGCCTCAGTCCGGAACCGAACTAGCCACCTCTGCATATATTTCATCAGGCAATGGAGGAGGCCGATGGTCCGAATCCAAAGGCAAGAGGATTTTAGAGTTTTCTAAAGATGGTCAAATAGACTGGCCCTCTGTAATAGAGGAGAACAGAAACACAGATGGCTCATCATCAACTATTTTATCAGATTTTCTTGCAGGGCACACACAGGCAGGGGTTAAAAACAACCTTACAATTGAGAGAAAAAATGGGTTATCATATACAGCCGGCTTCCACTATCAATTTTACTCAACCTGGGAGAAGGAGCGAATTACAGACCTACTTGGTGGCGATTACTGGTACGAAGATTATCAAAACAAATCACTCGCCGGAGTTGCAGGCAGAAATCCTGTTAAAAGAGAGGGAGACTTAATAAGGACAAATAACGGAAAGATAATTAACCATCTCACAGCATACGGTATGGTTACTTATAGTAGCAAAAAATGGGAGATTAGAGGCGGAGCATCTTTTATGGGCAGTACTAACAGCAGATGGGACAGATATAACTATGTTGATAATATCCATAGCGATGTCGCTGCTGCTGCAGGTTACAGCTTAAAAGGGGGGGTGCTATTCAGAGCATCAAACAAATTATCACTCTATCTAAACGGAGCCTCATACAGCAGAGTTCCATATTCCGATATTTTCTTTTCATCCGGGAATAATATAATTACTGAAAACGTTAAGAACGAGAAAAATCTGCTTTCTGAAGCGGGGATTAGAATTCTTTTTGACAGGGGTTCATTTGAGACAACTGCATACTTGGCTCTCTGGAAAAACAAAAGTCTACTCTCAAATCCATACAAACAAGAGATGGAGGATACTCCTCACAAATATATGGTGCAAGGACTAGATGCCCTTCACTATGGGGTTGAAAGCGATCTTCTCTACCGTCCATTAAGATGGTTAGAGTTAAGGGGATTCCTCTCAATTGGAAACTGGAAATGGAAAAATGATGTCTCTGCTATTATCTACGATTCTTATTCCGGACTGGAAATGGGTCGTGTGGATGTTTACAGTGACGGACTAGCTGTGGGTGATGCCCCTCAAACCCAAATAGGGGCATCGGCAGATATAAGTATTACATCAAAAATTGAACTATCAGCAGACTGGAAGTTTAACTCAAGGCTCTATGCAGATTTTGACCCAATTTCCAGAAGAGATCCTAATGACAGAAGCAACTCTTACAGAATTCCGGACTATCATCTTCTTAATGCAACTATTTCCTGGAGAGAAAAGATTGGAAAGAGTAAAATAACATTATTTCTTTCCGTCAACAACATATTAAATACCAGTTATATAGAAAGAGGTAAAGATGGTTTTGACCACACTATAAACTCATTTACCGGATTTTGGGGCTTTGGAATTAATGGTAACGCCGGAGTGAGGTTAGCTATTTTTTAGGTATTTTTGCAGAAGCAAATACCAATAGATGAAAAATACGCTAGAGCTTCTGGGAAGGTACTTCCTTCTTATGAGGAAAGTCTTTACAAAACCAGACAAAAAATCAATCTTTATAAAACAATTCTTTACAGATGTAGAGAAGCTTGTTATTGATTCAATCCCTATTGTAGCTGTAATCTCTCTGTTTATTGGTGCCGTACTAGTAATCCAGACAGCATCAAACATTGAGAGCCCATTCATCCCAAAGATGTATGTAGGCTATATGACCAGAGAGAGTCTCGTGCTTGAATTTTGTTCAACAATGATTGCTCTTATCCTCGCAGGCAAAGTTGGTTCTAATATCTCCTCAGAAATAGGAAGTATGAGAATAAGCGAGCAGATTGACGCAATGGATATGATGGGTATCAACTCTGCAAACTACCTGATATTACCAAAAATTGCAGCATCCACTATTTTCAATCCCTTCCTTATGCTCTTCAGCTTTATGCTGGGACTGATTGGCGGTGCATTAATCATAGCTGCAACCAGTATTGTAACTATGAGCCAATATGTTGATGGTTTGCACTACGCCTTCAGATCATATTACATCTTCTATAGTATGATTAAGATGTCGGTTTTCAGCTTTATAATAACCAGCATCTCCTCCTTTTACGGGTATAACGCATCAGGTGGATCTCTTGGAGTTGGTAAGTCCAGCACAAAAGCTATAGTGGTTAGCTCAGTTATGATTCTTGTTGCTAACCTGGTAATAACACAATTAATGCTTGGATAGATGATAAAAGTAGAGAGACTGGACAAATTCTTTGGAGAGAATCAGGTTTTGAAAGATATTTCAATTGAATACCTTCCGGGTAGGTGTTCACTTATCATTGGCGCAAGCGGATCCGGTAAGACAGTACTTTTAAAATCTCTGGTGGGCCTTCATAAACCTGATAATGGAAAAGTCTGGTATGGTGATGTGAACTTCACTCAACTTGACGAAAACGGCAAAAAAGAGATTCGTAAAGAGATAGGAATGCTATTTCAGGGAAGTGCCCTGTTTGACTTTGCAACAGTAGAAGAGAATGTTAGATTTCCAATGGACTTTTTCACAAACTGGAGCAAAGAGGAGAAACTGGAGAGGGTTAACTTTTGTCTTAAAAGAGTAAATCTCGTTAATGTAAATAATCTATTTCCAAATGAGCTAAGTGGAGGTATGCAAAAAAGGGTAGGTATTGCAAGGGCAATTGCGCTCAATCCCAAATACCTTTTTTGTGACGAACCAAACTCAGGATTAGATCCCCATACATCAATACTGATAGACCAGCTAATTCAGGAAATTACTCAGGAGTATAACATCACAACAGTTGTAAACACTCACGATATGAACTCTGTAATGGAGATAGGAGATCAAGTCTCCTTCATCCATAAGGGAAGAAAAGTCTGGGAAGGCAGCCGAAATGATATTTTAACAGCTGACAACCCAGACCTTAATGAATTTGTCTTTGCCAATAATATGGCTAAAAAAATGAAGGAGCTGATGAACAGGTAAACTCTGTTACTCTGTTACAGGCTTAACTGATAAAATTTTGATGTCATTAACAGGCCTGTCTCTTGGACCAGTTGCTGTAGCAGCAATTTTATCTATTACCTCCATTCCGGAAACAGTCTCACCAAATACAGTATACTGTCCATCAAGTTGTGCGCAGGTTGATGGATCCTCTACTAAATAAAACTGAGAGCCAGAAGATTCTCTCTCCGGATTAACCGAGTCTGCCCTTCTTGCCGCTGCAAGTGCCCCCTTCTTATGGTTGAACTGAGGAAGAATTTCAGCAGGAATTGTATACCCCGGCCCTCCTGTACCATATCTGTCAGAAGCAGATGGATCTTTGGTAAGAGGATCTCCCACCTGAATCATAAACCCTTTTATAACTCTGTGAAAAAGAATCCCATCAAAGAATCTTTCTGAAGCAAGCTTCACAAAATTATCTCTGTGTAGCGGAGTCTCTTTATAGAGTTTGATTCTAATAGTCCCGGCTGATGTCTCAATGTCAAACAGAGGCTCTTCAGATAACTCTGCTGCGTTAAATGCTAATGTAGTTGTCATAACTGTAGTATCTACTTGTTTAATTTGTTCTTTATCTTCACCCTGTTTACCCCCTTTACAAGAGGTAGCAACCAAAGCAATGATAATCATTAAGTTAAAAATAGTCTTCTTCATAAATTCAAGTTAGAGAAATTATTCAAATTTTAATACCTTTGCAATGAGGGCAAAATTACCTCAATTACCCCTATTATGCAAGTGAAAAAATCATACGCCTTACTGCTTGCCTTGACAATATCATTGCCGCTCCTCTCTCAAAGTGTAGGACTCGTTTTAAGCGGAGGGGGCGCAAAGGGTCTTTCCCATATTGGAGTTATAAAAGCTCTGGAAGAAAATAATATTCCAATAGACTATGTAGCAGGAACATCAATGGGTGCTATTGTCTCTGGATTATACTCCATCGGGCTTACTCCTGACGAAATGATAACACTGTTCAGATCTGAACAGTTTTACTCCTGGCAACAGGGTCTCTCAGAAAAGAGCTTTGCAACATATATTTACAGAAGAGAACCAACACCGGAACTATTTGGAGCAACATTTAATCTAAGTAGAAAAGAGAAAAAGATTAACTATATAATCCCCACTAATCTTATCTCTCCATATCCTATGGATATTGCCTTTGTACAACTTTTTGCCTCCTCTTCTGCTGCAGCTTCATACGATTTTGATAACCTTATGGTACCATTCAGATGTGTATCTGCAGATATCGTTAATAAAAAACCGTACATTCTCAGAAAAGGGGCACTTGAAGAGGCTATACGTGCATCAATGACATTTCCCCTTGCTTTCAAACCTATTATTGTAGACTCTATCCTTATGTTTGATGGAGGGTTCTATAACAATTTCCCTTGGGATGTGATGGAGAAGGACTTCAATCCAGATTTCATAATAGGGGCAAAATGCTCCACAAACCCTACAGAACCTGATTCAGAAGATGTGCTGGCTCAGCTTGAGAATATGATGATGGTTGAAACCAATTACGTTATCCCGGAAGAGAAGGGGATTTTAATTGATGGAGACTATACAAATATTGCCCTTTTTGACTTTACTAATATTGACAAAATAGTTCAGATGGGTTACGATCTTGCTATTAAGAATATGCCGGCAATTAAAGAAAAGATTAGAGAGCGCAGAAGTGCAAAAGAGCTCTCAGAGAAAAGGCTTGCATTTAGAATGAAATGTCCTCAACTAATTTTTGATAACATTAATTTTATTCCAGATACACTTAAAGAGGGGAAAAAGGAGTTTATTGTAAATACACTCAAGAATCATAAAGAGGAGCCTGTAAACTTTGAAGTTATTAAAAGAGGATTTAACAGAGTTGTAGCCTCCGGAAATGTAAATACTTTTTATCCATCTACCAGAATGAACAGTGACTCTCTATTTGATTTGACAATGAGAGTATCTGAGCGATCCCCATTAAGAATTGCTATTGGAGGAAACATCTCCTCGTCATCTCTTAACCAAGGTTATATTGGACTAGAATACAGAAACTTTAGCCTCTATCCGTGGAAAGCCTCACTTGACGCAGACCTCGGGAAATTTTACACCGGAGGCTCTCTAACTTTCAGACAGGATTTTTCTTTCCAACCATTTCTCTTTTATGAAGCTGATTTTACGGCACACAGATTTGATTATTTTAGAGGAAGTCAGATTGAGTTCTATCCAAACAGGTTACCAACGAGTATTGAAGAGAGCGAAGTATTTGCAAATATAAAGGTTGGCTCCCCTATAGATCTTAACAGAAGCATAATGGGCAAGGTGAGTCTTAGTGCAGGTCGTAATACTTACTCATATTACCTTACAGATAACTTCACATCATACGACATTCCGGATAGAACAGGAATTACCTTTGTTTCACCCTCTGTAATCCTTGAGAGAAATACAACAAATTACAAAATATATCCAACTGCTGGTATTAAGCAAAAGCTAACTGCCAGCTATGCTTTAATCTACTCTGATTACAAACCGGGAAGTACCTCAGAAGAGATGAGTGCTTATACAAATAGAGTTGATAACAGATTTAAAATTAGATTCTATTCGGAAGTATATCACAATGTAAACAAATGGTTGACAATTGGATCTCTTGTTGACTTTACTCTCTCATCTAGAGTAACCCTTGGGGATTATATATCTTCACTTATTATGATGCCCGCTTTCCAGCCGACTCCTCATAGCAAGACTCTGTTACTTAGAGGATATAGAGCAAACACATATCTGGCAGCAGGCGTTAATCCGATTATCCATATATCAAATTCAGTTTTTTTCAGTGCACTCTTCACCTATTTTCAACCATACAGGACTCTAATTAGAAATAGTGATGGTACAGCAGGTTACTCATCACTCTTTCCCAAAGGCGATTTTATGGCAAATTTAGCAGCGGTGTGGCAATCTCCTGTTGGGCCGATTAGTCTCTCTGCCTCGTACTATCCGGGAGCAGATGTAAAGTGGTACCCTCAATTTAATATTGGATTTCTAATATTTAGAAATAAATCGCTTAATAATTGACAATGAGAGGTTCCATTCTTCGAAAATTAGCAGGCGAATCGGCAATATACGGACTCAGTACCATTCTTGCCAGATTTATAAACTTTCTGTTTGTACCTATATATACTACTATGCTCTCAACCGGGAGCTATGGAATAGCTACTGAATTTCTTGCCTATATTGCGATACTTCAAGTAATCTTAACACTTGGGCTGGAGACTGGGTGCTTCAATTTTGCAAACAAACACAACCAGCCCAATATAGTATTTTCAAACGCCCTTGTAACAGTGGGATCAATCTCACTAATTTTCTTTCTGTTAGTGACCATTTTTTCAGGAGATATATCCGGATGGATGGGGTACAATGGATTTGGTAAAATTATAATTTATATTGGGAGTATTCTTGCAATAGATGCCTTTACGTCAATTCTTTTTGCAAGATTAAGATATCAGAACAAGGCTTATAAATTTGCTCTTTTTAAGACAATAAAGATACTTTCTGAAACAGCATTTAACTTTATTCTCTTCTTTGGTATTCCCGCATATTTCAAAAGAGAACCGGATTCCTTTCTTACTAACTTTATATCTATTACTCCAGACTTTACATATATCATTTTTGCCATATTTCTTAGCGGTTTAGTCTCTCTGATTGTATTCATCCCGGATATTGCTGCCCTCCGTTTTAAATTTGAAAAGAGATTATGGAGAGAGATGATGATTTACTCAATCCCCCTAATGATTGCAGGACTTCCTGGAATCATTAACGATACTGTCGACAGGCCTCTATTCAGATTCTTTACCCCGGAAGGTTTAGAGTGGAACTCAGAACTCGGAATATTTCAGGCAGGGGTAAAAATTGCCACATTAATGATGCTCTTTATCCAAATGTTCCGCTATGCAGCTGAACCCTTCTTCTTTGCCAGGGAGGGGAAAGAGAAGTCAAAAGAGGACTACGCAATGGTTATGGAGCATTTCACAGCCTTCAGTATGCTTGTATTTCTTGGAATAACACTCTTTATTGATATTATAGCTCTTATTATTGGCAAAGATTTCAGAGCTGGAATGGAGATAGTACCAATAATGCTTATGTCATATGTTATCCTAGGGATGAACTTCAATGTATCTATGTGGTATAAGCTTTCCGGTAAAACAAAATATGCTATTTATATCACTGCAGCAGGCCTCCCGATTACTTTGGCAATAAATATTGTTTTTATGCCACTATACTCATACCACGCGGCTGCCTGGGGCCACCTGCTTAGCTATTTAGTAATGTTTATCCTCAGCATATTTATTGGTAAAAAACACTATCCTATTCCATATAACTGGGGTAAAATATCACTCTTTATATTTACCGGAATAGCTCTCTATCTTGTATCAATTCCATTTTCCGAAAGCAATCCTCTGCTCAAATACTCCATCCACATTTTACTGATTATAATTTTCGTTATTACATACATTAAAGTTGAAAAGATTTCTCTATGGAAGTTAAAATTGTAAACCGCTCAAAAAATGAGCTTCCTGAATACGCAACAACACACTCAGCAGGGCTAGACCTCAGAGCAGATATTGAAGAGAGTATTATACTTAAGCCTCTTAAAAGAGCATTGGTTCCTACAGGACTATATATTGAATTACCGGTGGGCTGTGAAGCTCAGATTAGGCCCAGAAGTGGCCTGGCTGCAAAACACGGAATTGGGATAGTAAATAGTCCCGGTACTATTGATGCAGACTACAGAGGTGAAATAAAAATTATTCTGGTTAATCTTTCAGATGAAGAGTATACTCTTAACCCGGGAGAAAGAATTGCTCAGATGGTTATTGCCAAATATGAGAGGGTAACACTCAAAGAGGTTGATCTCCTTGGCGAGACCAGTCGCGGAGAGGGTGGATTCGGTTCAACAGGTAAAAAATAGAGAGATGGAAATAAGAGATTTACATTCATTATTCCTTGAATCTTCCGGAGTAACTACAGATACTAGAGAGATTAAAAGTGGAGCCATTTTTTTTGCTCTTAAGGGAGAAAATTTTGATGGCAATGATTTTGCCTTAAAGGCGATAGAACTTGGCGCATCTTGGAGCGTGTGTGATAGACCGGGTGTTACAGGAATCAGGATAATCAATGTAGATGACTCACTTAAAACTCTACAGGAACTTGCTGCATTCAATAGGAGATATTTTGGGATACCCCTCTTCTCTCTTACCGGAACTAACGGAAAAACAACTACAAAGGAGCTTATTGCTTCTGTTCTCTCCAGAAAATACAGAGTTCTCTCAACCGCAGGAAATCTCAATAATCACATTGGTGTTCCACTTACCCTTTTAAAAATGGAGGGAAAAACTGAGATAGCTGTCGTTGAGATGGGAGCAAGTGCCCCAGGAGAGATAGAGCTACTTTGCAATATTGCAACACCAGATGCAGGTCTGATCACAAACATTGGCAAGGCGCACCTTCTTGGTTTTGGCTCTTATGAAGGAGTTCGAAAAACCAAAGGCGAATTATATGACTACCTACTAAACAACTCCGGAAAAGCTCTATACAATATTGACAACCCAATACTAGGGGAGATGATTAAAGAGCGAAAAGGGATAAACAGCATTGCTTACGGAAGAAGCCTTTCTGAGGCTCAAATTCTGCCAGTTAGCCCTGAAAGCCCTTTTTTAAGAATCAGACTAGGGTCCGGCAAAACTATAAACACCAATATGATAGGCTCATATAATGCCGATAATGTTTTTGCCGCTATTGCAGCCGGGTCTCTCTACAATATCCCATTAGATCTAGCCATTAAAGCTATTGAAGAGTATCACCCATCTAATAACCGCTCACAACTATCAACAGGTGAAAAAAACACCCTTATAATTGATGCTTATAATGCAAATCCTACTAGTATGAGAGCAGCTATTGAGAATTTCCGAGATATGATTGCAGAGAGGAAGGCATTAGTTCTTGGAGATATGCTGGAGCTTGGTGAGTATTCAGCGAATGAGCACATTGATATATTAAAGCTTGCTATAAATATATCGCCGGAGAAGATATTTCTTGTTGGAAAAGAGTTTGGTAAAGCTGTTATTGACTCGGCTCAAGGAGATCCATCTGTTGAATTATTTGAAAATTCAGAAGCACTAAAAGAGAGATTGGAAAAGAGACCTGTATCAGGGATGACAATTTTAGTCAAAGGATCAAGAGGGACAAAGCTTGAGCGAGCTATTCCCGCACTTCTCTAATTGTTTCAGCACCCTATGATAATTTCCGCCCCCTTATAAGGGGTGCAATATCAATAAACCTAGGCTTCCCCCCCCGAAGAATAAATGAGAGAACAATTGAGCCCCTCATAACACCCGTAGGCTTATTAGGAGAGCTCCTTTTAGATTTCTTAAGCTGTTTTCTATTTTTAAAAAACTCATTGTGAGCCCCGATAACCGCTTTATAAAAGCCTCTCTTGCCTTGAAGAAGGAATATGATTGCCGATACTCCATCCAGAATCATCCTGATAAACAGAATAAAATATCTGCTTGACGAGGGAAGATTTTTATATAGCATATACAGGTTGTTCCTGTAATTTAGCATAAGCTTTTTAGGCGAGTTATTAGGTAACGTTCCACCTCCTACGTGATATACAACAGATGACGGAAAGGCCCACACTTCGTGTCCTGCCAGCTGAGCTCTCCAACAAAAATCTATCTCCTCCATATGAGCAAAGAAATTTTCATCCAAACCTCCTAACTCTTTGTAGAGAGAACTTTTAACCATCATTGCTGCTCCGCTCGCCCAAAAAATTGTAGAGTCTCTGTTATATTGAGCCCTGTCCTTTTCGATGCAAGACAATATCCTACCCCTGCAAAACGGGTATCCCAGAATATCAATATAGCCACCTGAAGCGCCTGCATACTCAAAGTAGTCCTTTTCAAAAGCAGAAAGGATCTTAGGCATTGCAACTCCTGCATTTGGATGAGTCAAAAACCCTTCGTGCATTCTGTCAAGCCATCCCGGAGTCACCTCAACATCTGAATTAAGAAGAACGAAAAAATCTGCATCTATCTGAGCAAGAGCTTTGTTATATCCGCCTGTAAAACCATAGTTTATATCAAATCTGATAATTTTCAGAGATGGATAGTGATGAGATACCCACTCCAAAGAGCCGTCTGTTGATCCATTATCTGCAATAACAACAAAACTACTCTCAGAGGTGGAGTATTTAACAACACCAGGAAGGAAGCGCTCAAGATAGTGCCTTCCGTTCCAGTTCAAAATAACTATAGCTGTTTTAAGCAAATTTGCATTTTTTGAGATTATGCAAAATTAGGATTAAAAGCGATATCTCAAACCAATTTCCAATCTAAACTGTAAGGGTTGTGCACTCCTTATACTTTTTGGCTGATTCCCCTTAAAGTAGTACATAAGCATAGGGTCTGCATATAGTCCAATGTTTTTGCCTAATACATACTCTCCACCAATTGTTGCACCTGCAGACCACTGTAAGCCTGGTATATTATTGGAAATATCAAGTGGGACTGCTCCATTTTTCTTTATTCTCTCAACAACTCCCTTCTCCAAAGTTGCACCTACACCTCCGTAAAGAATAAACTTTTCAGAGGAGTATATATTTGAATACAAATAGAGTGGTATTCCAATATAATGAAGAGTCTGTTCTCGTCTAACACTTTCTGAAATCCTCTGCTCGTCAGTTATTGAGTATAATATTGAGTAGTTGACACCTGTTACCAGAGAGAGTGTTCTGTTAAGTGGCACCATTACCTGTAAACCCACTGAGATAGTTGGCAAATATCTAGTGTCGTAAACAGTTTCAAACTGATTCACGTCTCTATCCAGTGATGAAGATAGCTCCTTGAAGTTTGTATGCATAAAGGTGTTCATAACCCTGTCGCTACGGCCGGCAGAGGGAGTTAGCATAGTTGACAATGAGAGAGCCGGCTTTCTTTTTCTAATCTTAATCTGATCCTCTATTGTAAAATCTGAGAAGATATTTTGAGACTCTCTACTTGTAGTGATTTGTTTTTCAGTCTTTTCTTGATGCTTTTGCTCCTCATTCTCCGTAGGCAACTGTTGAGTAATCTGGTCATAACTCTTTTGAGGCGTCTGCTCCTCTTGCAGAGGTTTCTCTTCAAATAGCTTTGCTGTTACACCTCTTTTTTTAAGTATAATTGGTACAATATCTCCTCTATTAGGGAGCGACTCGCTGAATTCAATAACCGCCGGGTCTTCCACAATGGTAACAATCCCTTCGTGAACTCTCTGAGTTATGTTAAAAACAGAATCTCTCCCTACGATTAGAAATAAAGCAACAGCAGCAGCAACAGCAGAAACAGCTCTTACGCTTCTGTAAAAGTATATCTTTCTTGTATTTACAGCAAGGGTTCTTTCAATAGAACCCCATAACAAAGAGTCCGGAATCTCTCCGTAACTCTCCATTTGCTCTCTTACTCTTTTATCAAAATCACTCTCCTTCATTCTGTCTCCTTATTCTTTCCTGAAGCCACATTCTCGCCCTACTAAGCTGTGAACGAGAACTGCCCTCACTTATATTCAACTCTTTAGCAATCTCCTGATGGTTATATCCCTCAATGGCATACATATTAAAAACAAGTCTAAAACCATCCGGCATTGAAGCTATTAACTCCATAAGCTCTTTTGAACTCATCATCTCAACGGGACCCGGATTATCACTTATCTCTCCAACGGCATTGTTTATCTCCTCTGTATTTCTTAAAACATCTGCTTTACGCAGAGACATTAAAGCCGTATTAACAAAAATCCTTCTTACCCAACCCTCAAAAGAACCGATTCCGCTATAGCTGTCAATTTTGTTAAAGAGCGTAATAAATCCGTCGTGTAAAATATCCTTAGCTCTCTCCCTGTCACCCGCATAACGGGTTGCTAAGGTGAGCATTTTGGGAGCATAAACTTCGTAGAGTTTCCGCTGTGCAGGTGGTTCCCGCTTAATGCAGCCCTCTATTATCTCCTGCTGTGTGGAATATTCTCTTTTACGGATTCCCATTGCTGTTATTAATAGATGCAATTTAGAGGCTTTTTGCTGCATTTGCAATGTGAATTGATTATTGGATTGATATTTGTTAAGAAATTATTTGATTAATTTTGTGAGTCTAACGATTATAAAGACAAGAAAATTGAAAAACAGAGCCTTAAAAAAAATTACAGTTGCAACTCTTCTGCTAATTACAACTCTTTCATTTGGTAGCCTGGAGGCAAAAAAAGAAAACAGAGAGAGGGATTTCATCTTTATTGAGGGTTTAAGATTACTTAATCTTGGTAATACCCAGGGAGCTGAAAGAGTCTTCACGGAGTTAGTTTCAAAGTACCCGGATATGGATGCCGCTTATTACTACCTTGCTGATATCCAACTTAAATCCGGTAATGTAACTAAAGCCCTACTATTCACAGAAAAGGCAGTTGCCGCAGATAGTTCAAACTATTGGTACAGCATACAACTTGCCAGAATCCATTCAGCAACGGGTGATCTTAAAAAAGCTACTGAGGTTTACGAAAAGATTCTTGCTGCTCACCCGGCAAATATATCTCTATATATAGAGCTCATTGAACTTTATTCTAAAAGCAAAGAGTACGATAAAGCACTCACAACCCTTCAGGATATTGAAAAGAGAAGCGGAATAAACGAAGCAACAGTACTTACAAGATACAATATTATGGCTACTCAAGGGAACCTTGATGAAGCTATAAAGAAATTGGAAGAGTTTAACAGCACAACTCCTACTCCCAGAACATCTACTTTGCTTGGTGACTATTACGCATCTATAAAGAAGGATACCCTGGCAATGAACCACTACTCATCTGCACTGGCACTAGACCCGGGATATATTCCTGCCACATTTGGAATTGCTGAAGGTTACAGAATCAGAGGACAATTTGACCTCTATTTTATGCATATGTTCCCATTTATGTTAAACTCGGATGTTAATCCGGTTATGAAATCTGAGTATATGAAGGAGATTCTCTCAAATCAGAAATTTGTACAGACTTTCTATCCTCAGGTGGACACAATGATGCAGAATTTATATAGTGCTCACTCTTCTGACACATCTGTTGCATATAACTATGCTGTATTTCTTGTTCAAACGGGAAGAGCGGACGAGGGGCTGAGTGTACTTAGCAAAAATGTTGAGCTTTATCCTTTAGACAGAACTCCAATACATCAATACCTATCTCTGATATATTATATGGAGAGATGGGATGAATTGGTTGATAATAGTAAAAAGGCATTGACAACACATCCAAAAGATATTGATTTTATGCAGTTAAAGGGAATTGGAGAGCTCCAGCTAAATAAAACCAATGAGGCCATTTCCACTTTCCTTGATATCTTACCTTTGGCAAAAGGAGATAGTGCTTCCAGCGTAAGAATATTATCTATACTGGGTGATACATATTATATGGCAGGTAATAAAAAGGAGTCTTACAAATATTACAAAAAGACAATTAAACTGGAACCAGATCACGCTCCGGCTCTAAACAACTATGCATATTATCTAAGTGAAGATAATAAGCAACTTAAAAAGGCCTTACAGATGAGTAAACGGAGTGTTGAACTTGAACCTGAAAACTCAACATATCTTGATACATATGCTTGGATTCTTCACAAACTTGGAAGAAATGAAGAGGCAAAGAGTGTGCTTAAACAGGCTTTAGTTTATGGTGGGAACGAAAATGCAGAAATAATTGACCATTATGCAGAAGTTCTTTATGCTCTTGGTGAAAAGGATCTTGCCTTTATGTATTGGATACAGGCGGAGAAACTTGACCCATCACTCGGTATAGCGGAAAAGGTAGAGCAAATTAAATCCGGCAACAAATGAGAGTAATCAAGCGATTTTTTTATCTGTTTCTTTTAATTTTACTCCCCGTAGTGGCAGTAGGACAGAATATTGAACAGCAGGAGAGAATGAAAAAACAGATTGAAGAGGAGATTGCCTTTCTTGACAGTCAACTTGCTTCAACGAAAAAAAAACAGGCAGATAATACAAAAGAGCTAAATTTCATTCGAAGAAAAATTAGTAACAGAAAGAAATTACTTGCACAAATTGAGAGTGAAATTCGCCAGATAAACAAAGAGATGACTCACAATGAAAGTGAGATCAACAGATTGAATCGCGATCTTTCTAATCTAAAAAAAGAGTATTCAAATCTCATTTACGAAGCCTATAAAAACAGAGATCAATCCTCCTGGATGATGTATGTTCTTGCAAGTGAAAACATAGATCAGGGCTATCGAAGATGGGTCTATTTTAAAGATTTTAATAAGTCTATGCAGAGCAGGGCTTCAAGAATTAAAAAGACATCAGAAGAGATAACTAATAGAGTTGATGCACTCGAAAAGATGAAGGAAAAATCTCTAAAAAGTCAGCAGCAGAGAAGTAGTGAATACAAAAAACTCCAGACAGATGAAAGAGGCGCAAGGCAAACAATAACTCAACTATCCAAACAAGAGAGGACATTTAGAACTCAGCTCGCTGCTAAAAGAAAAGAGGTTGAAAGACTCAATAAAGAGATTGAGAGGATTCTTGCAGAGGCTATGAAAGCAAAAGAGAGTCCGGATTTTAAAGAGAGTGCTGCAGAGAGAAAGCTTTCTGCCAACTTTGAACTGAACAAGGGCAAACTTCCCTGGCCGGTAAAGAGAGGAGCTGTTGTTGAGGAGTTTGGCCAACACAACCATCCGGTTTTCAAAAATGTAAAACTTCCCTTTAATAATGGAGTTAATATTGCAACCGATAAAAATGCAGAGGTTTTTTGTGTATTTGATGGTTTGGTAAAACAGATACTCGTTATGCCGGGATATAATCAATGCGTACTTGTACAGCACGGTAATTTCTACACATTTTACACCAAATTGGATAGGGTGAGTGTTAAATCTGGAGATAAGATAAAAACCGGACAAAGCATAGGTAACCTTGCTGCAGCAGATGATAATGGATCAATTATCCATTTTCAGCTCTGGCACGGTACAAACAAACAAAATCCGGAACACTGGATTAGTAAATAAAACTGCTCCCCCCTATAAACTCCTTCATCACTGAAGTTGGTGGTATGTGTATCATTTCTGATGGTTGCAACTCAACAATGTATGACAGAAATTTGAGTAGCCTCATACTCTCTGTAGAGGCTGGAGAGTTTGCAGGAATTCTCCTTAAAAGAGGTTCTGCAAAATATTTTAAAAGTGGCAGTTCATAAATAAGAGCCGAATTAAACATAATATCCGCATTCTCTTGAAATGGGAATATGTTATTTATCTCGCCTCTCCTTACGCTTGGCCATCTTAAAATTGTATCTTCCGGCTTGGCTCCTCTAAACTGATTATCTCTTACCATTCTTCTTATCAAACGGCTATCTGAGGTTGAGATGTTGTTATTTTCATCCAGAGAGAGGGATGTTAAAGCACTTGCATAAATTCTGAACATCTTATCTGCCGGTATATGGTTTGTTAAAGCGGGATTAAGTCCGTGAATCCCCTCCATTATCAGAATATCCTTCTCACCTAGTGAGAGTTTCTCTCCGGCAAAAAATCTTTTACCCTCCCCAAAGTCAAATTTTGGGAGATCAATTGTCTTTCCTTCAAAGAGATCATTGAGCTGCTGATTAAGAAACTCTGTATCCATTGCCCCCAAAGATTCAAAATCAAAATTACCATCCTTATCCCGAGGTGTCTTCTCACGGTCAACAAAATAGTTATCCATTTCAATCACCACTGGGTTCATTCCTAAAACCTTGGCTTGAAGTGCTACTCTCTTGGATGTAGTTGTTTTTCCGCTGCTGGAAGGACCTGCAATAAGAACAAGCTTAACTTTGTCTCTCCTTTTGAAAATTTCATCTGCAATAGCAGCATACTTCCTTTCGTGTAGCCCCTCAGCTATTTGAATCAGCTCTCTGGCTTTACCGGACTTTATTGCATTGTTCAAATTTCCAACTCCACTTACGCCCAGAATACTGCACCAATCTGAATACTCTTTAAATACATCAAAAAGTTTATACTGATAAGGTGTTTTGATAATCCTTCCGGGATCTGATACACTTGGTGTTCTAATAAGAAATCCTCTGCTGAAAAACTCCAAATCCCAAGCCTCAATAGCACCTGTAGATGGGACAAGTGGGCCGTAGAAGTGATCTGGATAACCATCCAGAAAATAGACAGTAGTAAAGAATTTCCCCCTTAACTCGTGAAGAAGAGCCTTTTCCGGACGATTATTATGTCTGAACATCTTAATTGCCTCCTCTGTCTTTATCTTATGCCTTGTAAAGGGAAGGTCTGCATCGATAATCTCCTGAACCCTGTTTTTAAGTGCCTCAACCTCTTGTTTACTTAATGGTATCTCTTTTGGCGTTCCATCCTCATCTCTTTGTAAATCTCTAATCTCTGCATACATCCCGTTCTGGAGATTGTAATCTATTACAAGCGAGTATTCCGGATATAGATCGGCTACAGCTTTTTGAACAATAAAGTTCAAAGATCTTATATATGTTCTTTGTCCGTCTGTATGAGAATAGTCAATAAAACTTATGTTATGTTCAACATATATCTGGAAGCTCAACTCTTTAAGCTGATTGTCAACTATTGCAGCTAGAACCGGATGCTCCGGAACATATCCGGTTTTAGAAAGAAGTTCACTAAGACTTGTTCCCGGTTCACAATCAAATATTGAATTTAAATTTTCACAATAGACTTTAATTGTTGGCATAATTTAATTTTTTGTGGACTATAAATAACGTCCGGTTACTGATTCGGGACTCATTTTTAACTCTTCAGGAGTTCCGGAGGCAACAATTTTCCCTCCAAGCGCTCCCCCCTCCGGCCCCATATCAAATATATAATCAACAGAACGAAGTACATCCAGATTATGTTCTATTACAATAACAGTGTTCCCTTGGTCCAC
>JAQVRQ010000098.1 GCA_028700975.1 Bacteroidales bacterium
GAGCCAAAAACATAACCTTGAACAGCATCCTTTTCTGCTATCTTTTTGCGCTCTGCAAAGTACCTTCTCTGATAATCCATCAGCTCATCCTTCATTTCCAAGCCAGCCTTGAGCGCACTGAATGAGTTGAAGACCTGATTACGAACATTATCTGCAAGGGTAACGACTATTCCATTCCTCTCTCTGGCAACACCTCTTGGGTTTGGCTGTTCATATAGAATGCCTATTGCTCCGGAGAGGTCCGGCAGGGTAGAGCCTTTGCCGGTATAGAAATCGTCAAAATCCTCTTTGGAGAAGTGCATTGTCCCTATCTCTCCCAATATCTCTGAGTGGTATGCCGATATCTTCTTTGTCAGCAGCCAGTTTTCGTCCGGAATTAGCGGATTTGTGCTGTTTCTGATTCCTGGGGAGAAGAAGGTGCCGTTAGCGTTTCCCTGTTCGTGGAAATCGTTGACCATAGTTGGGAGCCACTTGTAAAAGAGATCCAGTCTTGAGCGGCTCTCCGGATGCTGTGCAAGGAGCCAGTCTCTGTTGAGGTCAAACCAGTAGTGGTTTGAACGGCTGCTTGGTGTGGGTTCGCGGAACTCTCTTGAGTTTTCGTCGGTATTGCCGGCCAGAGATAGATTTGAATTTACCCAGCTAGCGTACCTCTGACCTCCGTCGGGGTTAATAGATGGCTGAAGAATTATTATGTTCTTTTCAAGCATCTCTTTAACCATCTTGTCCTCTGAGGCAGCAAGGGCATACGCTACAACCACCGAGGCGTTCATTCCGGTAGCTTCGTTGCCGTGAACGCTGTACCCCAGCCAGTTAATCATAGGCATACTCTCCAGGTTTAACTTTGGAGATTGTGAGGGATCTGAAATTATCAGGTGTTCCTTTCTAATCTGTTCAAGATTGGCTAAATTCTCAGGGGTGCTAATAACTAGATATATAAGTGGATTTTTTTCGTATGTATAACCTTGTTCAATTATTTGAACTCTTGGAGATAGTTCTGCCAGTTTTCTCATATAGAAGAGAACCTGGTCGTATGTGATATGTCTCTCACCTGTCTTAAATCCAAGCATAGATTGCGGCGAAGGTATTTCTGAACTGAAGCTCTCTATACCCTTTGGCAAAAACCATTTAGTATCTTTACCCTGAGCAAAGGATGTGCTATATACTATTATCAAGGAGATAATAGATAGAAGAAGTTTTTTCATTATAGTTTTGTTTAAGTTTTGTCGCTATTTAATGGAAGAGTGAAACAAAATTGACTACCCTCGCCAATTGCACTCTTAACTTTTATCTCACCGCCAAGCATATTTACATAGGCCTTAGCTATTGAGAGGCCCAGTCCGGAACCCTCATAGCTTCTGTTTAGATTTATATCACCTTGTGTAAATACTTTAAATATATCCTGAAGCTGCTCCTCTTTTATCCCCTGACCGGTATCTTTAATACAACAATTTAAATTTGTACCGGCAGAGTTGTACCCAAAAGTAACCTCCCCTTTTTCTGTAAATTTAAATGCGTTTGAAAGCAGGTTACTTAACACCCTTATCATCTTGGATTCATCTGTTTTTATAATTAAATCCTCAGGAGGAATCTCCATCCTGAATGATATTTTCTTCTCCTGGGCAAATATCTGAAAGTTCTCATAAACATTATTGAACAACGAATGTAGAGAGACTTCACTATATCTACACCTCTCCTGGCCGGTTTGAAGTGATGAGATACTGATTATATCAGAAATGATGTTGAGTAGTCTTTTACTACTCATAGAAATAATCTTTATATAACTCTTTCTGCTCTCCTCATCTGTCTCTGAATCGTCAATAAGCTCAAGGAAGCCGAGTATTGAATTTAGTGGAGTTCTAACTTCGTGAGAGATGTTTTGAAGGAACGCTGTCTTTAGCCTATCTGCCTCCTGTGCCCTCTCTTTAGCAATAATAAGCTCATTTTCTCTCTCCTTCTGATCTGTAAGATCAACTCCTATTCCAGCCAAATGGGGCTTGCCATCAATATCAACACCACTTGCAGTAAAATACATTGGAATTCTGTTCCCATCTTTTGTCTTGAGAAAAGCCTCCACCTCTCCAAAACCTACTTCAAAGGCTTGTTTAATTCCTTCCGAGATCTTCTTTGCACTTTCCGGATCTCCCTCAAACCAATCCATTACATATTTCTTATCAATCTCTTCTTTAGTATACCCAGTAAGATGCTGATGTTTTTTATTCCATCTAATAAGCTTCCCCTCTGAGTCGTACAGGTAAATCATACCCGGAACGCTCTCAAAAATAGCATCCATTAAGCTGTTCTCTCTCTCAACAGATTCAGCAACCCTTTTTTTCTCTGTAATATCTCGGGTGATAAAAATAAAACCAACAATCTCATTTTCCTCTCCCTTTATAGAATTGTTGTTTATTTCAAGATTAAAAAGATTGCCATCTTCACGTACCCCAATGTACTCTTTTGCACCCCCGTTATCACCGCTAAGCATAAGCTCCATACATTGGTAAACAAGTTTGTGCTCATCACTTGAAATGAATTTAAGGATGCTCCACCCAGCAACATTCGCAGATTCAGAATAACCAAACATCTTCATTGCACTAGGAGATGTTTTAACGATAATGCCGTTAATATCTGTAATAACAATCCCATCGGGAGAGGCCTCCAGTATAGAGAGGTTTATTGAAGCATCATTTATCATTTAAATCAAGTGTTAATTTTGCATTGAAAATTTTCCCCAAAATTCTTTTTGCAGAATCATTGTAGCTTTATCTGCCTTAACCGTTCCTATAACCTTACTCAGCTGCTCAATCCGCTGCTCCATTATGATCTTACCCAACTCTTCCGTTGCACCTGCTGCATCGCCGGCATAGTGGTTAGGATATTTTGAATACCACCAGATAGCTGTATAGGCATTTGGAAGGTTCAGTCTCTTCTGATCCGCTCCCGATTCGTCTCCCGCCCTCTTCATTTTAACCAGATCCGGCCTCACTACCAGCATAGTAGCGCTCTCCCCCTCATCGGCGTGACCACCGGTAGTGCTTTTTCTCATAGAGGCGATGGTTTTCTGAGTATCGGCATCAACAGATGGGGTAAAGAGGTAAACCGAATACTCCCTCTCTTTTGCCAGCTGAGTCTGGCAGAAATACTGCAAAAAATATGTGTTTCCGCCGTGGCCGTTTACAAAAATTATCTTTTTGAATCCGTTTCTGGAGATCTCCATACAGGTCTCCTCTAGCATTTTGTACAACATATCCGGACTGTATGCAATTGTCCCCGGCTGGTGCATAGCCTCATAAATCTGCCCGGCAAAATAAAATGGAAACACCACCGCATACTCCCTTCCGGCAGCTTGCAGCGACGTATGCCTTGCAGTAAACACATCGGTCCCCAGCGGCAGATGCTGCCCGTGTTTCTCAATAACACCCATAGGCACAATACAAACCCCCTCACTCCTCTCAACCGCATATTTGAATTCAGCAGACGTCAGCTCCTCCCAGGCGGCTGTGAGATTTTGGGCACTTATTTTTGTTGAGGACGTTAAAACAACACAGAATAGCAGCATCAAAATACGCAGATTACGAACTGAAGTTTTCATAATGGGTGATTTAGGTTTGTGTGAGCTTCACAAATTTAGTAAAAATCATTATACATTGCTTTTTCCTTTCCTCCTCGCTCTCTTTGTTCGCTGTGGCGGAGGCTCTGTCGTTGTAGTCTGGATGTATTACTCCATCCACAAAAAATCCGCTTCACTTCAGGAGTTTTTCCTCCTCGCTCATTTCATTCGCTGTGGCGGAGACTCCTTCAGTTTTGCGGACTTCTTTGTGGAAAGGATGGAGTAATACATACAAGATAACCTATAAACGATTGAGCCTCCGCCACAGCGAACAAAGAGAACGAATAAAAAGGCGTGGGTGGGACGAACCTCCATTAACCTCGTTATGTGTTAATTGCAAAATATAATTTATTGATTTTAAAAGATTTGTATTTTGAAATACTTTGAAATCCAACCCTATGGAGGTTCGTCCCACCCAAACCAAGATCTCCGGCCGAAGGCCGTATAAACTGCGCAGCACCATATAACTCTGCGGAAGGTGGTTTGAACCCGTATGGCTGTAACGCACAGATTAAGAGCAAAATGACACTTTATCCGAGGGGTGACCCCTCGGATAAAGTGTTAAAGCGCACATTGCTAGAGAGTTCAGGCCG
>JAQVRQ010000099.1 GCA_028700975.1 Bacteroidales bacterium
GCTCCCCACTGTCACTGTTTACAAGCAGTAGTGGAATTTTGTTGCCCTTTACAAAATTAAGAGTGCTATCCTGCAAGTTTGCCATAAGCATCACCAATAAGACAGGCATCAGGAACATCAGAATTATTCCTCCAATATCCCTTTTTAGCATAAGGAAATCTTTATAAAGCAGGTATTTAACTCTTCTATTCATAGGTATCTCTCATCTGTTTGCCAGTTAACTTAATATACAATGCTTCGAGGTTCTTACATTCGGGATTTGATCTCGCCAATTCAACAGGATTGCCTTCAAGTACAATTTTTCCACCATCCATCAGACCAACTATATCGCAAATGCACTCTGCTTCTTCAAGATAGTGCGAAATAAACAGAACAGTTGTACCCTCCTTGTTAATTTTAACAAGTTCCTCTAGAATGAGATTCCTGGATTGAGCATCAACACCCACAGTAGGCTCATCAAGTATTAGAATCTTTGGTTTATGAAGGAGGCCGGCGAGTAAGTTTATTCTTCTTTTCATACCGCCTGAATATTGAGTTAGCTGCCTGTCTGCACTATTTTCAAGGCCAAACCTTGTTAATAAATCATCAACACGTTCATTCAATACTTTCCCTTCAACACCATACATTCCTCCAATAATCTTTAGGTTTTCCCGTCCGGTAAGCGAAGGAAACAGAGCAATTTCCTGAGGAACAAGACCTATCACTTTTTTTATCTCCCCTAATTCAGAAGGCACATTTAATCCATCAATCATTACTCTGCCAGAATCAAATTTCTTAAGACCACAGAGAATATCGATCGTTGTAGTCTTTCCTGCACCGTTTGGCGCCAACAACCCATACATTGAGCCGCGGGGAATCCTCAAATCCAAACTGTTAAGGGTTGAGTTGGATTTGCCTTTATACCTTTTTACAAGACCCTCGGTAAAAATTGCAAATTTATCCGGCATCCCTCATCAGTTTTTCAAGTCCCTTGAATATCAGCTCCTCTTTATCTGCAATTTTCATAAGCTTAGCTGCAAGAATATCATAAGTAATCGTATCTCCATCTCTCTTTTTAAACATTCTGGCTGCGTTGTAAGAAAAGTCACGCCACATGTCACCAGCAGATGTCATCTCCTCAGAGAAACGCCTTAATTCAGGCATATTCATTGTGTTTGCAGCCTCCTGAAGGAAAGCGGCATAAATAAATCTGAATCCGGCCCCCCCTGTACCTATCTCTTCGTTCATTCTTATTACCTGTGCCAGGTTTAAAGCAGCCCTTTTCTTACCCATACCTCTCTCCCATCTTCTCATTCTGCGGGCAAGGAACCGAATTCCGTTTACCCCAAACATAGGTATAGGTATCTTTGTCATTCGGTTACAATTCAATAAAATTGATTTACGAATCGTCTCTCTGTCTATCTCTCTTTTGTGACTAATATCGGTAATATGATACATTCTTCCGCTGGGAGGATATGTACCCTTGGCAAAACGTACTGTCTTAAGTTCATCGTATGTTAGTGTGCATTTATCTACCACAACAGGATCTGAAACAGTATAAACATCCCCCTCCTTACCAATCACACATATATTGTGTGCATTAAAATGGAATCTGTACTCCTTAGGAAAATAGGGAAGATTATAAACACCTACAAGCATTCCCACCGGAGTTCCCGACAACAAAATCTTGTCCAGTGCTATCATAGATTTTTCCTTGTCTCTGAACTTATAACGCTTCATCTTTATCCCAAGAAGAGACATGACTCTTGAGAAAATTGCACCCGGAAGTGGCCTGAAAGATGTTACGGCCATACCGTGAAGTTTAATAAAAGGCATATGGGCAAAAAAGAGTCCTGAACCAAGTCCAAAAACCATTGCCTCGCTAATATTTATACCATAAAAACCCAGCAAATTGCTTACAACTCCATTCTCGCAATGTCCAGAGGGTTTGTGTTTAAAATCTAATTGCATATTATTCAACGGAAACTAATTGTTCTATGTCCATTTTAAGTACCCGGGCAATTATGCCTAGCTTATCATTGTCAAGTTTCATAAAGTGCTTTGGTTTACACCATCTTTTAATCTCACGTTTTGTGAAACCTGTATAAGAGGATAGAATTTCCGGAGTCATAACACTCCTGTGAATATGATAAGCCAGAGGGCTTAATTTACCGGATATGACATCCCTCTTAATGAGCTCAGATTCCTCTTCAATCAAACTCCATGCATAATTTATTGCCTCGTTCTTGGGCTCCCACCCCACACTAATTACCTGCTTGTATTCACCATTTTCGTCTACGGCATAACAAACATCCCTAACCTCACCACTCTTCTCTAGGATGTTACCATCCTGAGGAACATCATTAATTTTCATAATCAGCAAACAGTAAGATAAACATAAGCATATGAGAACCTTGCACTTTCAGGAACCATAACAAGAATTTTATCACCCTTTTTAAGCTTTCCGCTTTTGAAAAGTTCATCAATCATAAGAAAGGCCGATGCTGCCGCCACATTTCCAAATTTTGGAAGATTCACGAACCACTTCTCTTCAGGTATAGAGAAACCCAAACCTGCCAGTTCGTCGAAGATTTTCTTTCTAAAATACATAGAGGAGAGATGCGGTAAAAACCAATCAATTCCATCTGGTTTGAGGCCTCTTTTTTTAGAGACATCCATTAAAAACTTGCCACCAAGCTTGACAATATTTGCTCCAAGCAACTTCGTATCCTGCTTAAGCGAAAAGAGAGACCTCTCTGTCCACTCCCTCTCAGGATATCTTGTCCACCCCATCAGCTCATCACCATCATACTGAGCACCTGCGTACATACATGCAGGCATTGTATTGGCATAAGAGGTAAGCTCTACCCATTCAAGCTTGAGAGACAAACCATTTTCATTGGGTTTATCTGTAACCAAAAGAGCCGAAGCTCCGTCTGACAGCATAAATCTCAGAAAATCTTTCTCAAATGCTATCATAGGATCAGCCATCAATCTTGAGAGGCTTTCGTATTCATCATTAAAGAAAGATGCCCTCATCCATGCGGAGAACCTTTCAGAAGCTACTGCAACTGCCATCTCTTTATCTCCTGAAGCAACAGCCATCTGACAATATTTTAAGGCGTGAATTCCACTGCAACAAGATCCTGCAAATGAGACAACCTCCATATCCCTCTCTCCTCCCATCTGACCATGAATCTGCACTCCGTGCGAAGGCATTATCATCTCCTGAGAAGCCGTACCAGCGGCAAGAAGCTCTATTGTATCCACGCTCACATCACCGCCATAGAGGTTTTGAATAGCTTTTACAGCCAGGTCAAACGCAGTATGAGTAACATTCTGTTTCTTATCAAGAGCATAAAATCTTGTCTTTATTTGATTATTTCTTAAAATAAGCTCTTTAGCTCTGGATGGCTTTCCTCCTATCATCCCCAGATACTCCTCAATCTCGTGATTTTCTACGGGACTGTTAGGCATAAATGAAGATGTTCTTGTTATATATACAGGGCGCATAGTTTAAAAATTAAAAGTGTAAAAATAGGACATTCTTTTTGATGGTCTCATATCTACCTCTTCTTAATGGCCAAGTGATTGCGAAAAAAATTGATCCAAAGGGTGAAATAGCAAAAATAAGAGTTAGCAGATACCATTTAAACATTTTCAATCTAAATCTTCTTGCTGAATCTCCATACCTCCCCTTTTTAAGAACCCATTTTGCCCACTTTCCCCATATTTTGTTTCCGTTATACTCAATAAAATAGATATTAGGGCTAAATCTCAAACCCCCTTTCTCCACAATTGATTTCTGTAAATCTGAATACTCATTACTGATAATTGATTTAAAAATATCCTCTGATAATGATGAAACAGATTGAATATCCTCAGGTGAGACTCCTGCTGCTGGAAGAAATCTTGAAGCACCCTTTTTACCATTTATCAACCATCTAAAAATGGTAAGAACACTAACCAGATTGTTGTGTTTATCTTCAAGTGCTATGTGTCCAACAAGCTTAGCTCCGGAATCATCTAACCGGCTTTTAATACTTTTAATTGCAGAAATCCACATATTTCTGGTACCGCCTACAGCTAATACATCCCTTCCGGAAAGATAGAGTCTTGCCTCCTCTGTTCTGAGAA
>JAQVRQ010000040.1 GCA_028700975.1 Bacteroidales bacterium
CGAACAGAGAAGTTAAGCCCGCTTGCGCCGATGGTACTGCTATACCAAGTGGGAGAGTAGGTAGCCGCCATCTTTTACAAAGAGTCTGATGATTATTAATATCGTCAGACTCTTTTTTTTTTATACAATTAAACTTCTGTTTGCAGATAATTTATTACTTTTAGAATTGATTAATAAATCCTCAAATGAGAAATTTTATTAAAAAATACGAGAGATATGTTTTTATAATTCTCTCTGTAATACTAATGTTGTATATAACAGTAGAGATTGTAGAGTTAATCTATCAGTTTTTTTCTTCAATTTTTAAAATGGATGAGGGTAATGGAAGACTAATTGTCTCGACATCACTTTTAAAGGACTTTTTGCCAATATTTTTTAATATCTTAATAGCTATTGAGTTAATTGATACTTTTCTCATTTATATGCAAAAACATTCTATTAAGGTACTAAACATTCTATTAATCGGTTTGATTGCAATTGGAAGAAAGTTAATTGCATTTGATTTTAATGATTTATCAGGATTGTCAAATATTGGTTTAGCAGCATTAATTATAGCATTGGCAGGCGGATATTATCTTATTAAAAAGGATGAATACAAGGAGAGAGAGTGCGAAGATAAATTTAAAGACTAATTGAGAAATAACAAATTTGACTATGATTAATAAATTCCGAATTGCTTTATTATTAATAATTGTTTTGGTAGCAACAAGTTCAAATGCACAATCCTCTCAAAAGTGGGCTATTGTGATACATGGCGGAGCTGGTACAGCACCAAAAAGTATCTCAAAATCGGCCAAAGATATGTATGAAAAACATTTGGAAGAGGCATTAACAATTGGAGTAGACCTTCTTATAAATGGGACACCGGCAGTTGATGTAGTACAAAAAGTTGTAAACTATATGGAAGATTGTCCTCTCTTTAATGCAGGTAAGGGTGCAGTTATGAATATTGATGGTATTCATGAACTTGATGCCGCAATTATGGATGGATCTAACCTAAAGGCTGGTGCTGTAGCTGGTGTAAGAGACATCAAGAATCCAATTAATGCAGCAAGGTTTGTTATGGATAGTACAGTTCACGTTCTTCTAATAGGTGAAGGTGCATCTCAATTTGCAAAAGAGAAAGGAGTTGAAATTGTAAATAACGATTATTTTTCAACTAGATCAAGAGTTGAACAAAATCTTGAAATCAAAAAGGGTAATGAAAAGCCCGATCCAAGAGGCACAGTTGGTTGTGTTGTCCTAGATATTAATGGAAATCTCGCAGCAGCCACATCAACAGGAGGAATGTCAGGTAAAAAATGGGGGAGAGTGGGTGATGTTCCTGTGATTGGAGCGGGCACTTATGCCAATAATTCAACTGTCGCTATTTCTGGTACTGGTCATGGAGAATTGTGGATTAGAAGAGTTGTTGCTTATGATATATCAGCGTTAATGGAATATAAAGGCATATCATTGAAAGAAGCAGCTGAAGAGGTTATATTTAAAAAGATTGATCCAATGGGTGGTTCAGGTGGTGGTATAATTGCAGTTGATAAAAATGGTAATATCTCAATGACTTTTAATACTGGATTAATGCATCGTGCTTGGGCCACATCTGAAGGTACCGCTGGTGTTGGAGTGTTGAAAGGAGAAGATCGTAGTATTTCAATTAAATAGCATTAATGAAAAAGATAAAAATTGGATTGCTTGTCAAGGTAATCATTGCAATTATTCTTGGCATTGCCACCTCTTATATTTTACCAATGCCAGTTGTAAAAGTCTTTGTTACTTTTAATTCTATTTTCGGAAATTTCCTTGGTTTTGTTATTCCATTGATAATATTAGGACTTGTTGCCCCAGGAATAGCTGATCTCGGTAAATCAGCGGGCAAATTACTCTTAATTACAGCGCTGATAGCCTACGGATCTACTGTTTTAGCTGGGACCTTCTCCTTTTTTACGACCAGATGGTCATTACCCATATTAATTGAGAGAAGCGGCGATTTTCTATCTATTGAACAGCTTTCAAAAGATGCAATCTCTCATTATTTTACTATTGATATGCCTCCAGTAATGAGTGTTACATCTGCTCTAATATTTGCATTTGTTATTGGATTAGGTGTGTCAAATACACAGTCAAATTCAATCAAGAAGCTTCTATCAGAGTTCAGAGATTTAGTAACTGCTATTATTGTAAAAGCAATCATTCCATTACTACCGCTTTATATATTTGGTATTTTTTTAAAAATTGCGTCAGAAGGTCAAGCAATAATGATTATGTCTCTTTTTTTTAAAGTAATAATTGTGATATTTATAATGCATGTATTGCTATTATTAGTTCAATTTGGTATAGCGGGTTTGATTGCAAAAAAGAACCCAATCAAATCACTTTTAAATATGCTCCCAGCATATATGACTGCATTAGGAACACAATCATCAGCAGCAACAATACCAGTAACCCTTGAACAAGCTAAAAAAAATGGAGTAGATCCAGAACTTGCTGATTTTGTTATACCACTATGCGCAACTATACATCTCTCAGGAAGTATGCTAAAGATAGTATCTTGTGCTTTTGCAATAATGTGGATGATGGAGATGCCGTATACAATCGAGATGTTTATTGGCTTTATATTTATGCTAGCAATAACAATGGTAGCTGCACCTGGTGTTCCTGGAGGTGCAATTATGGCGGCTATAGGGGTACTCCAATCAATGCTATTATTCAATGAACAAGCAGTTGGACTTATGATTGCACTCTATATTGCAATGGATAGCTTTGGGACTGCGTGTAATGTAACCGGTGACGGAGCAATTGCTATGATAGTTAATAAAATAAATATAAAACTCAACGTCCGGACTTGCTAATTAAGTCTTTTACAACTTTTATAAATTCCTCATTTTCGATAATTTCATTTATACTTAAATGCATTCTGTATCTCCAGTAATGATTTGAATTAGTAGGAATATTAATTCTCTCTTGATCTGGATTTTCAATTCTTAAATTTGAAATTAATGAAAACCAGTCTTGAATTGGTAATATTGTGAACATTGAATTAGAATTAAGATGGTTTTCAACTATGCTCCTGCAAATCCAGGGTTCACAACAATCCGGAGCATCTCCAATTTGCTTTAAGACTAAGTTAAAATACTCTTGAGTTCTAAATTTATCTTCTTTCCACCATCCACGTAATGTGCTTGTATCGTGAGTTCCTGTTGTACAAACAGATAGGTAGGGATAATCAGATGTCTTTCCAAATTTTATATTAGGATATTTTGGCAATCGTTCAATTTCCAAGGATAATATACTTAAAGTATTCATCATAGTGGGTACACAAGAAGGAATCATCCCTAGATCTTCACCACAAGCTAGCATATCGGTTGAAGATATTAATGAAGGTAGCTTTTTCATTGCATTTGAGTACCAAAACCCATCATTTTTATAAAAAAAATAGTGATCGTAAATTGCTTTAAATTTAGCTTTATTGCCTTGTGAAAGAGATGAGTAAGATTTAGTAAAGTGAGCAGAAATCCTTGGATGAAATTTGTTTCTATCGTAGTAGTCTTGGATAAATAGGACATCACATAAAACGGATGACAATTTTTCCTTATATGCAATAGGCACTATCCCTGAATTTTTATTAAAAAAATGTTCTATACCTTTTTGAGTTGAAAATTCTCTCTTTAATATTAATGAATCATTCGTAGAAATGTCAAAAAAAATGGCTTGAATTAACTTAGAATCATCTTTAAAGTATTCCTCTAATATGCACTCATTAATAAAAGGTTTGCAATCTCTGTCATAATCAAAATTATATCCCATAGACCGAATTTCATCAACTGAGTAGGGTAAAGAAGGATTGAAATACCCAAGTAATGCATCTACAGAATTTATTGGGATTTCCCAAATCCTAAAGAACCCAAGAATATGATCAATCCTGTAAGCATCAAAGTACTCAGACATTTTTCTAAACCTTCGTTTCCACCATTCATATCCATCTCGCTCCATATATTCCCAATTATAAGTTGGGAATCCCCAATTTTGTCCTTTTTCTGAGAAACCATCTGGTGGAGCTCCTGCTTGAACATTAAAATTAAAATATTCGGGTTCACACCAAGCTTCAACAGAGTTCTTATTAATACCTATCGGAATATCTCCTTTTAAAATCATTCCTTTGCCATTTAAATAACTATGAACCATTTTCAACTGCCTATCAAGATGAAATTGGATGAAATAGTAAAGAGCTATGTCTCTAAATTCTGGATGATTAGTATTTGTAAACTCCTCTTGTAATTGCTTGTCATATCTTTGAAATTTCTTCCATTTTGAAAAATCGGCAGTGCCAAATCTATCCCTAAAAAAAGAAAAAAGAGCATAGGGCTTTAGCCATTCGTGGTTTTCATTAAAAAAGCTTGTAAATTCATTAGAAGATAAGAGACGGCTTCCTTCCTGATTGTATAGTTTTTTTAAATAATCCCATTTTAGAATAGATACTTGATCATAATCAATCTCTTCAAGATTATTTAATCTGTTTGCCTCTTGGTTGTGTTTTAGATTATACTCTTCATCGTTAATCAATCCAGCATCCTTTAGGTTTATATACATTGGATGGAGTGCAAAAATTGAAATAGCAGAATATGGATAAGAGTCATTCCAGGTCTTGCTTGATGTTGTATCGTTAACAGGTAAAATCTGAATGATTTTTTGGCCCGTTTTTGATAATAGTTCAGCAAGTGGAATAATGTCTAAAAAATCTCCGATACCGGAACCTTTATGAGTTTTCAGCGAAAAAACCGGAACGGCTGTCCCAGCAAAACGTACTTGTTTAGCGTGTAAATTTAATTTATAGTTATTAATTATTATCGATTCAGTAATTTGGTCCTTTTTATAATCTGGTATTAATCGATTAAGTCCCTCTTCCCATTTAATTGTATTAGAAACTATATTTTTTAGAATAAATTTATATTCAGTAAAAGGGGGAATTTGGCTTTTCTTAAATGAAGAAAACCAGATACCGCCTTCTAATCTTTCCATTTTAATTGAAGACTTATCATTCCAGTTACCCAAATATTTGTTGCTTCCCGATATATAGATGGTATCCTCCTCATTTAAGTTATTAGCAGAGCAAGTAATTAAAATTTCGTCATAATATAATTCTGATGTATTTCTACTTTTAAAAAAAATATTTCTGAATGGATTTGTAAGAAATGGAGTTTCATTATTATATGGTCTCCACTGATCAATAATTCGGTATGATTTAAAGGAATTATCTGAAAAAAGACGGGCAGGACCTGCTTCTGGAAAAATCCTTCCAAAATCATCTTTGATTAAATATGAATAAGTGAAATTATATATTTTATTTAAGGAGATTTTTAAATGCCACTTTCCTTCACATAAAGACATTTTTGAAGAGAACTCTATTTTATTTAATCCAAGCTCTGGAATAGAGCCGGTTATATATAAATTTTCACCATATCTTGTATAGTAATCTACTTCAAATGTTATCTCAATTTTCATTGGAAATTATTAAACCGTATTAATATCAAACAAACCTAAATGTTTTTTATATCATTCGCAATAAAACATTTAAATAGCATTATGAACTTAAAAACCAGATATAAATATACTTCCCCATTAAGATCAAAAAAAGAGTTAGAAAAAATGCCCAGATTTTGTAACTTGCATTATAAATATTTAGAATGAAGATTGCCCTTTGCAATATACCTATTAGATGGGAGAAACCAGAAGCCAATATTGAACTTTGCAGTTTAACTTGCAAATCTGTAAAAGAGAGCGATTCCAAAGTAGAGTTATTGCTATTTCCGGAATTTTTTACATATGGTTTTAGCGTGAATTCAACTCAATTTGAAGATAAAAAGGGAGAGTCCTTAAAGAGTATACAGAGATTAGCTATTCAATATGATTTTGCTATTTATGCATCTGTTCCTGTTAAAGATGGGGAAAGCATTTACAATAGAGGATACTTTGTTAAACCTGATGGTACATACAATTTTTACGATAAAAGACATCTTTTCTCCTATGGAGGGGAAGACCTCTTTTTTACTCGAGGGAATAAGAGAGTTATTGTTAAATACAAGGAGTGGAAGATACTCCTTCAATTATGTTATGACCTTCGTTTTCCCGTTTGGAGCAGAAATATTGAAAACGACTTTGATTTAATAATCAACATAGCTAGTTGGCCATCTGTTAGGTCAAATGTTATTAAAACGCTAGCATCTGCCAGAGCGATTGAAAATCAATCATATTATGCTTTTTTAAATAGATCAGGATCAGATTTAGATATTAATTATTCTGGCGAATCTTTTGTTTTTTCCTGCGATGGAACTCCTATTAATCACACTATAGCAAATATCGATTCCAACTATTCTATATTTGATCTTGATAAAGCCAGCTTATTGTCATTTAGGGCTAAGTTTCCGGTATGGAGAGATTCAGATAAATTTAAAATTTTATATTAAATAAAAAATGAGGTACAGAATTTTACTCACTTTATTATTATTAGTTTTCTTAACTTCCTGTAATAATAGAAAAGTTGAAGATGGTATATACGAATTTTCAATATTTTCTACTAATGATATTCACGGAAAAATTTTTCCTTTTGACTATATTGATTCACTGCCTCTGAAGTTCTCACTCTCTTCAGCTGTTACTGTTATAAACGAAAGGAGAAAAATTTTAGGAAAGAATAATATTATATTAATTGATAATGGTGATCACCTTCAAGGAGATAATTCCGTTTTTTACTATAACTATATTGATACGTCATCAAATCATTTATTTAGCGATATTGTCAGTTGGCTAGGTTATGATGCTGTGGTAGTAGGGAATCACGATATAGAAGCAGGGCACTCTGTATATGATAGATTATTCTCACAAGAGGGAGTTCCGTATGTTGCTGCAAACATTATAAACCTTAAAAGAGGACTTCCATACTTTGAACCTTATAAAATCATTAATAAGGGTGGGATAAAGATTGCAATTATAGGAATGACAAATCCTAATATAAAAAAATGGCTTTCAGAAGATCTATGGTCAGGGATGGAGTTTGAGGAGATATTACCCTCTCTACAAAGGTGGGTTGATTTAATTAAGAGAAAAGAGAAACCTGATATAATTATAGCAGCCTTACATGCTGGATTAGGAGAAACTGAAGTATATGAGATTGAGAATCCCTCTAGGTACGTTGCTTTAAATACAAATGGTATTGATATGGTATTTGCTGCTCACGATCATAAAACTACCTCTGAGATGATATATAAAGGAACAGATTCTGTTTTATTAATGGCTGGAGGTGGAAGGGCATCTGCAATTTCTAGAGCAGATGTTAAGGTTGAGTTTAAGAATAATGTTATTATCAATAAAAAAATTGAAGGAACTGTAATTTCGCTGGAGGGCATTGAGCCTGATTCGGGATTTTTGAATGATTTCAAAGATCAATTTAACTCAATTAAAAGGTTTACAACGGCTAAAATTGGCAAATTACTGAATTCAATTAAATCAAAGGAGGCATATACCGGACCTTCATCGTATATTGATATGATTCACTCTATGCAACTTTCTAACTCTGGTGCAGATATCTCATTTGCAGCTCCCCTTTCTTACAATGTTATAATTGAACCTAAAGAGCTTAATTTTCAGGATATGTTTAATATCTATCCCTTTGAAAATCAATTATATGTAATTAACCTTACAGGCTTTGAAATTAAAAACTATCTAGAGTTCTCATATTCCAAGTGGATTAATAAATTCCCTTCTGAATCTGGACATCTACTTAAAATTAATACTAATGGATATGGAGAAAGAAGTAAGTTTCTTAATCCCTATTTTAACTTTGATTCAGCTGCGGGAATTCTTTATGAAGTTGATATTAGAAAAGGAGATGGGGAAAGAATTGATATTATTTCAATGTCTGATGAAAGTCCCTTTGACCTGAATAAGACCTATACTGTGGCTCTCTCGTCATATAGAGCTAATGGAGGAGGTGACCTTCTTCAAAGGGGCTGTAATCTTACAAAGATTGAAATGGAACAAAGGATTGTAAAAAAGATGGGGGATATTAGAGAGTTATTATATAATCAAATAAAAAGAGATGGCTTTATTGAGGCCACCCCTTTAAATCATTGGAAATTTATCCCGGAAAAAACTGCTTCAAAATCATTTGCAAACGATATGAAACTATTGTAAGACTATTTTGCAAAACTTACTGATCTTGTTTCTCTGATTACGGTTATCTTAACTTGACCAGGATAAACAAGTTCCTCTTGGATTTTTTTCGCAATGTCAAGTGATAATCTTTCCGAGTCTTGGTCACTAACTTGCTCACTACCTACTATAACTCTTAGTTCTCTTCCTGCTTGTATTGCGTAAGTCTTTGTAACTCCAGGGTAGGAGAGAGCTAGGTCTTCCATCTCTTTAAGCCTTTTAATATAAGATTCAATAACCTCCCTGCGAGCACCTGGCCTTGCTCCTGATATAGCATCTCCAACAAGAACTAAAGGGGCTATTAGAGAATTCATCTCTACCTCTTCATGATGAGATCCAATTGCATTGCATATTTCTGGTTTTTCCTTGTACTTTTCAGCTAATTTCATTCCTAGTACTGCATGTGGTAATTCTGGATCCTCATCTGACACTTTTCCAATATCATGAAGTAAACCAGCTCTTTTAGCAACTTTAGGATTAAGGCCAAGTTCTGATGCCATCGTAGCACAGATATTAGCAACCTCCCTAGAGTGTTGCAAAAGATTTTGACCATATGATGAACGATATTTCATTCGTCCAATGAGTCTGATTAGTTCGGGATGTAATCCGTGAATACCTAAATCAATACAGGTTCTTTTTCCTGTTTCCATAATCTCGTCATCAAGTTGCTTTTGAACTTTAGTAACAACCTCTTCAATTCTTGCTGGGTGTATTCGTCCATCTGTAACAAGTTGGTGAAGAGCTAGCCTTGCTACTTCTCTCCTAACTGGGTCAAAGGCTGACAGCAAAATCGCTTCAGGAGTATCATCAACAACAATTTCTACACCTGTTGCTGCTTCCAAAGCTCTAATATTTCTTCCCTCTCTGCCTATAATTCTTCCTTTTATTTCATCGCTTTCAATATTAAATACTGTAACAGCATTTTCAATGGCTGTTTCAGGTGCAATTCTCTGAATTGTATTTATTACAATTCTCTTAGCCTCTTTGCTGGCTGTCAATCTCGCTTCATCCATTACTTCGCTTATATATGACAAAGATTCTGATTTAGCCTCAGATTTCATAGTCTCAATGAGTTGATTCTTTGCGTCGACAGCTGAAAGACCAGCAATATTTTCAATTTTCACAATTGCCTCTTGCCTAAGTTTTTCGTAATCATCCATTTTTCTCTCTAAAAGTTCTTGCTGAGCTTTTAGAAGATCTTTTTGTGAGTCAAGCTCCTTATGCTTTTTTTGAAGCTCTTGATTTTGCTGGTTAAGAGAAATCTCTTTTTGCTTAATTCGATTCTCCTGCTGACTGATAATATTGCTTTTTTCAAGAATTTGTTGCTCGTGTTCAGTTTTCAGTTGGAGAAATTTTTCCTTGGCCTGGAAGATTTTCTCTTTTTTAATATTCTCACCGTCTTGTTCGGCACATTTGAGAATATCTTCTCGTTTTTTCTTTAGTACAATATTGTTTCCCACATAATAAGCAAGGCCAAATGCCGCTATTGCAGGTAAAATGATTGAAAGTATTATCTCCATTTGTATCTATATGTAGTTGTGTGTCAAAAAAAGCCGTTGGTTGCTGTTTAGACAAAACCTTAATAAATTAAGATTTGAGCTCCGGCTATGTGTCGCAAACTTCCAACGTCCTGCAAGCAGAATCCCCCGTAAGGTAACCTAGGCCTGTTTTTGACTGCCGAGTAGGCTCGGTATTGTTTTAATGTTGATTTTGGCAAAGAGCTAAACCAACGGCATACTTTTTTGCTGTGTCACGAAAGATTGACACTGATATATTCATCAAGGAGATTGCTAATATTTTGAATTTCTTCAACGATGTGAGTTGACTCTTCTCTCTGTTCTGCTTCAATCAGCCTAATTACAAACTGAAGAAGAGTTATAGAAAGAGCATCCTGTATGTCTCTGTTAGTAAAACGCTTTCTGTAAAGATCAACTTTTTCATTAATGATTTTCACAGCAGATCTGATTTTTTCCTCATCTTGCAATGCAATTTTAAGGGGATAATATCTGTCAGCAATACTTATTTGTATGGACTGTAGCTCACTCATTTTATTAGTCGTTCAAAAGCGCAATACATTTGTCTATCTCTTTGACTATCTTGCCAATCTTCTGTTTTGCCTCCTTAACATCTGTTGAAGATGTTTTGAATGCTTCAGCAAGTTGTAAATTACTTATTCTTAATTCTAATTCTTTTACTTTATTATTATTAGTATCAAGTGCATTTTTGGCATCTGCAAGTTCCTTTGTAAGACGAATGTTCTCAGAGGAGGTATGTTCATATTTTGAGATAATAATCTCAATTTTCCTCTTCAAATTATTTAACGCCGATTGATAGTCCTTACTCATAATATTTATGCACTATTGCAAAGATAATAATTTATTAAAATCTCTAACAAAAAAAGAACTCACTGATTTGAATCAGATGAGTTCTTTAAGTAATCTCAACTATAGATATTGTAGTTCTATAATGAATTATGAATTACAAGTCTCTCCATTCCAGCGGCTATAGCTTTTTCATTCATCGGAATAAGTGAATGATGCCTTTCAGGTATTGATTTTTTTAAGCCTTTAATAACATTATCTAAAGTAACAACTGGTCTAAGTTTTAAATAGGCTCCCAGGACTACCATATTATATCCTTTTGAATTTCCAATTTCAGCAGCTATATCAACTGCTGAAATGGAGCAAATGGTAATATCCTTTCTTTCCGGGAGACGAGTGATCCCGTTTGGATCATAAATAAGTAATCCGCCTGGTTTTACACCCTCTTCAAATTTATCTAGAGACTGTTGATTCAGTATAATAGCTACATCAAATTTGCTTAGAATAGGGGAACTAATTTTTTTATCGCTTAATATTACAGTTACATTAGCTGTTCCACCTCTCATCTCTGGGCCGTAAGAGGGCATCCAAGTTACCTCTTGACCTTGCATAATTCCGGAATATGCAAGAATTTTTCCCATTGAAAGAACGCCTTGTCCTCCGAAACCTGCTATAATTATCTCTTCTTTCATAATTTATTCAATTTTTATCTATCCTTTAAGTCTCCAATCGGATATTCTGGGAACATATTTTCGACCATCCACTCATTAGCCTTAACAGGAGAGAGTTTCCATCCAGAATTGCAAGTACTAACAACTTCTACGAATGAAGTACCTTTACCAAGTGCAGAGTTTTCAAAAGCCTTTTTAATCGCTCTTTTTGTTTTGCGTGCAGCAGCGGCAGTTTGTACTGATTGCCTGGTAACATAGCAAGTACCATCCAACTGTGCAATCAAGTTTGTAATTTTCAATGGTTGTCCGTGAAGTTTTGGATCCCTTCCATAAGGACTTGTGGCTGTCTTCATCCCAATTAAAGTTGTAGGAGCCATCTGACCACCGGTCATTCCGTAAATTGCATTATTAATAAATATGACAACTATGTTCTCGCCTCTATTACAAGCGTGCATAATTTCTGCTGTTCCAATAGATGCTAAATCACCATCACCCTGATATGTAAACACATATTTTTCTGGGTGAAGTCTTTTAGTAGCAGTTGCTAATGCAGGTGCTCTTCCGTGAGCAGCTTGTTGCCAATCAATATCGATATAGTTGTATGCAAAAACTGCACAGCCAACTGGCGATATGCCAATGGTCTCTTCTTGAATACCCATCTCCTCTATCACTTCAGCAATAAGTTTATGTACTGTACCGTGAGAGCAACCGGGGCAATAGTGCATTATAGTACTTGTCAGAACAGGCGATTTTGAGTAAACCCTGTTTTCTGGTTTGATTATATCTTTTACATCCATAATTGCTAAGTTTATTTATTGATAGACTTTTTGAATGCCTCAAAAACCTCTTCTGGTGATGGCACAATTCCGCCAAGCCTTCCGAAGAAGTTCACTGGTAATCTGCCATTAACAGCAAGTTTTACATCTTCAAGCATTTGTCCTGTGCTTAATTCTACTGACATCATTGATTTTAGTTGAGGCACCATTCTGTCAATTTCTTTTGTAGGGAAAGGGAAAAGAGTAATTGGTCTTAAGAGTCCTAATTTAATGCCTTCTTTTCTAGCCATTTCAATAGTGCTCTCACATATTCTTGACATACATCCGTAAGCAACGATTACGTGTTCTGCATCTTCACATTGAATACTTTCAAACCTGACATCCTCATCTTCCATTTTCTTATATTTTTCAATAAGAGTATGATTTAGTCTTTCGTGAACTGCCGCATCAAGGGCTAGTGAAGTAATTACATTTTGCTTTCTGTCTGATGTTTTGCCAGTTGTTGCCCAAGGCATTTTTTTAATAATCTCTTCATTTGTCCACCTTGGTTTCATTGGCCTCAATTCAACCTTCTCCATCATCTGACCAACAACCCCATCAGCAAGAATCATCGCTGGATTGCGATATTTGAAAGCTAATTCAAATCCAAGATCAACAAAGTCATACATCTCTTGAGCTGATGAAGGAGCAAGAACTATCATCTTATAATCTCCATGTCCTCCGCCTTTGCAAGCCTGGAAATAGTCACCTTGACCAGGCTGAATTGTACCAAGTCCAGGACCACCTCTTACAACATTAACAACTAGACAAGGAAGTTCAGCACCTGCTAAGTAACTCAATCCCTCACACATAAGACTTAAACCAGGGCTACTGGAGGATGTCATTACCTTTTTGCCGCAAGATGCGCCACCATACAACATATTAATTGAAGATGTTTCGCTTTCTGCTTGTAAAACGACCATTCCTGTAGTTTCCCAAGGTTGTTCATCCATTAGAGTCTCCATAACCTCTGATTGTGGAGTAATAGGGTAACCGAAATATCCATCACATCCGCATCTAATTGCTGCGTGGGCGATGGCTTCGTTACCTTTCATCAAAATTTGTTCTGCCATATTATTTCTCCTTATATTTTTACTATCAGACTTTGATCCTGTAAACAGTTATACAGGTGTCAGGACAAACAGTTGCACAATTTGTACATCCGGTGCAACTCTCCGGAGACGCCATAAAAGCGTAGTTGTATCCTTTACTGTTGACCTCTTTGGACAACGCAATGGTTTCTGTAGGACAGTTAACAACGCAAACACTACAGCCTTTGCATTTTTCTGTGTCTACAACAATAGCTCCTCTTAATGCCATATTTAGTCTATTTTTAGTTTTAAATATTATTTACAAATTTAGTTGAAAATATTTTAAAGTGAAAGAAAATAGTTGCAATTATTATTAAATTAACTTGAAAAGTAACCAAATCCTTTAATTATGTTATCAATAATATATTTCCATCTTAATATTATTCCTATTACCAGAAGAATAATTAAAATAAAATATCCTTGTTGAATTTCACTCAACCCAGTAAACCATTTTATTAACCTACCAGTAATCTTCATAATCTATTTTTCAATCCTTATTCTTGCATCTACAGCTACAACTTGTTTAGCATTACCAAGTAAAGGATTAATATCCATTTCAAAAATTTCAGGCGCAACCATACATAACGCAGAAAGTCTACGAATAGCATCTCTATATAGTGTCTCATTTACTCCATCCTGACCCCTTGTGCCTTTTATTATTTGATATCCTTTAAGAGATGTTATCATTTCATTCGCTTCAGTTTGGGATATTGGTGCAAGTTTTGATGATATGTCGCCCATTGCTTCAACAAATATTCCACCTAAGCCACACATAATAATGTGACCATATCCATCCTCTCTTTTTGAACCTGCGAAAAGTTGTGTGCCAGAGAGCATCGGTTGCAATAGTACAGATGTAGTTGATGGAATCTTCATCATCCTTTTAAATTCGGAGATAAGTGTTTCATCATCAGTTATATTTAAAGCAACACCTCCAACGTCAGATTTATGAACAGGCCCAATGACTTTCATTACAATAGGATATCCAATCTCTCTTGCAAAGTTTCTAAGGCTTTTTTCATCTTTTGCCACAGCCTCCTTCGCTCTTTCAATTCCAGCAGCATCTAAAAGTTTCTGAACTTGAAAAGGGGAGAGATATCCATTATCTGCACCATCAATAATTTGACGAATAATTTTTGTATCAACTGGAGGAAGTTCTATTTTTGTCTCGGGTATTTCCACAGACATTACTTTAGATAGAGCACTCCCAAATGTTACTTCATCTGGAAAGCTTATTCCTCCTTTTGAATGGAAAGCAGATATTTCATCTTTAACATTAACAATGGACGGCAATATAGGATAAATCGGTTTTTTGCATCTTTTTATTCTATCTAAGATCAAGTCATAAACATCATATACTGTAGTAAGGCCTGGAGATCCAAATATTATTGCCATTGCGTCAACTTCAAAGTCATTTTCACAAGCATCGATAATATGAGAAAGCTGTTCAGCAGTACCAGTGGCTAGGAAATCAATTGGATTAGCAACAGAGGATCCTGGATAGAGTTTTTCAAGTAAAGAATTTGCCTTATTTCCAACAAAATGTGGAATATCCATATCATTTGAAGACAACACATCTGTTAACATTACAGCAGGTCCTCCAGCATGTGTAATTATTGCTATTTTTTTCCCTTCAGGCCTAGGATACATTAAAATTGAGCCAACTGTAACTAATTCATTACGACTACTACATCTAATTATTCCGGCTTTACGAAATAGTGCTGTAACAGCGACATCAGGACTAGCCAATGCGCCAGTATGAGATGATGCTGCTCTACTACCAGCTTCACTCGATCCTGATTTTACAGCTGCAATCTTAGCTCCCTTAGAGATAAGTGATTTAGAATGTTTAAGAAGCATTTCTGGTTTACTTATGTTTTCAATATAGAGAAGCTTAACAGGGGCACTCTCTCCATGAACATATGTTTCATCCATATGCTTTAAAATATCTTCCACTCCAATTTGAGCACTATTTCCTACAGAATATATTGATGAGAACTTAAGACCAAGCTGTATTGCTGCTTCAATTATGAATACAACAGTGGCTCCTGATCCCGAAATTATATCGACTCCATTTTTATTAAGTTCGGGAACAGGTTGAGTAAATAGTCCAGCGTAATTAGGAGTTAGGACGCCAATACAGTTAGGCCCAATCAGAGATGCTCCTGCTTTATTTACAGACTCAACTATCAGTTTTTCAAGAATTGCTCCCTCTTCACTGTCTTCGTGAAAACCAGCAGAGTAAATTATAACTGCCTTACACCCCCTTTTTGAACAAAGATAATCTACAGTTTTTGGACAAGCTGTAGCAGGAATTGCTAAAATGGCAAGATCAACCTGAGGAAGCTCCTCTAATGATTTAACACTAGGAACTCCCTGAACTGTATCTGATTTTGGATTAACTACAAATAATTTGCCGTTATAGCCTGTTTTTATAAGGTTTCTTAGGGCACTTCCTCCAGTTTTTTTTGTGTCATCGGAGCCGCCAACTACGACAATGCTTTGTGGCGATAATAGCTCTTTAGTAATCATATATAATAAAATTTGGCTACAAATATAATAAAAAGGAATGTTTTTAAATGAATTCCTTGCTTTCTGTTACATTATTTGTCACTTTGCTTATAGAAGTATAAGCAATTAGTGACTTAGATTTTTTGCTAAATGAGTAAAAGTAATAATACAATGAAGATTCAAGATAGTAGTAGGACTCTTTGAAAAAATCCACTTCTTTTAAAGGAGAATATGGGATTTCAGAACTATGCGTCCATTGTTTCACCATTTTACCAGGTTCTTTATTAATGGAGTAACCGGCAAGAATCCAAGCATTTGAAACAATTGAAGTATACTTAGAATATCTAGTGTCACAAAAATTATATAGAATAAGCCCACATTTTTCTGGATTACTAAACTTTAAATTCAAATCAGATGTGTAATCAACAAATTCAACAAGAAATCCATTTTCTTCATTTATTATTTCCTGAAGAACGCCTCTCCATCGTATATCATTATACCAAAGGTCTGATATTCTGGAAAGCTTTGTTGCTGTTATTAT
>JAQVRQ010000041.1 GCA_028700975.1 Bacteroidales bacterium
TATACAGAGTAAACCACTATAGTATTTTACATTCTTAAAGAGGCTGACCTAAAAGTATTTGGTTAGCCTCTTTTTGATATCTGCAATCTGTCTCTTATTTACACACATTTTGCTCCATCCAGGCGACCTTCTGTTCTGAAGTATGGTCTTTACAAATAATCTCAGAATAGAGTTCTGGTCGCCTGGCTTTAGTGTATCGATAACCACCGGCAAGAGTAAGCTTATCAGATGTCAGCTCAGCAGTGACCATTGTATCACCAAGTTCACGGCACTCTGCAATAACCTCTCCGTACGGGTCCAAAATCATAGAGCAACCATTTTTTAGCTGGTCGTCATCCATTCCTATGGGATTAGAAAAAACTGCATATATGGCATTATCGTGCGACCTTGAGGGGAGCCATCGCATCAGCCACTCCCTCCCCTTGGGACCGTCAAACTCCCTCCTGAGAATATCGGCATTCCCCACCCTATCCATCCAAAGGGTTGCATCTACAAACCCCGATCCGGGCCTTGACGAAGGGGTACACATAGTCACGTGAGGCATAAAGATAATATCGGCACCAAGCAACTTGGTAGCCCTCACATTCTCCACCACATTGTTATCATAACAGATAAGAATCCCGCACTGCCATCCTCGCAGTTTGAAAATTGTAAAGGAGTTTCCAGGTTTGATAGCAGGATTAATAAAGGGATGCAGTTTTCTGTGGTTTGCAACCACCTCTCCCCCATCCACACAAACATACGCCTTATAAATATCATTCACCTCATCCCTTTCAAACAGCCCCGCCAGCACAGCTATCCCGTACTTTGCAGAAATTTCTTTAAGCCGATTAACAGACGGGCCGTTAGGAATAGGCTCAGAAATATCGTACATCTCAGAGTGCGAAAGGTTTCTGGCAAAAGTATAGCCGGTTACCGAGCACTCGTGAAAAGCTACTGCATCAGCCCCTTCAGCTGCCGCTTTTGCCGCAAATTTTTCAATAACTCCAAGGTTATACTCTTTATCGCCGGAGCGATTTTCAAACTGAACTGTGGATATTTTTATATTTTTCATAGTTGTTCAAAAATAGGAAATATCCTAACTCCTGCAGCAAAAAAAAAGAGGCCTAAGCCTCTTTCATCATCTGTAACGCCCCGGTGAACTTGGCCACCTTCTCTCTGGCGTAGGGGAGTTTGATTGTTAAACTCTTTTTGTTCTGAGATGGGGTTTCGTACATTGCGTCAACCATTATGGCCTCGCAGATTGATCGTAATCCTCGCGCTCCAAGTCTAAACTCTATTGATGTATCTACAATATAGTCAAGCACTTCGTCATCAATATTCAACTTAACACCATCCATCTCAAATAGTCTGAGATACTGTTTTACCAGAGCATTTTTAGGTTTCGTTAGAATATCTCTGAGAGCAGTTCTATCAAGCGGCTCCAGGTAAGTTAAAACAGGCAATCTTCCAATAATCTCCGGAATAAGTCCATATGCTCTCAGATCCTGAGGAGCAATATATTTCATAAGATTATCCCTGTCAATATGCTCGGTTTTCTGAGAGGCTCCGTAGCCCACAACCTGAGTGTTCAATCTCTGTGAAATCTTTCTCTCAATTCCCTCAAAAGCTCCTCCGCATATAAAGAGAATATTCTTTGTATCAACAGCTATCATCCTCTGCTCGGGATGCTTTCTTCCTCCCTGAGGCGGAACGTTTACAACACTCCCCTCAAGTAGCTTAAGCATCGCCTGCTGAACCCCCTCTCCTGAGACATCTCTGGTAATTGAAGGGTTGTCTCCCTTTCTGGCAATTTTATCAATTTCGTCAATAAAGACGATACCTCTCTGCGCTCTCTCAACATCGTAATCCGCCTCCTGAAGAAGTCTGGTAAGAATACTCTCCACATCCTCCCCTACGTAACCAGCCTCTGTAAGAACAGTTGCATCCACAATTGTAAAAGGTACATCAAGCATTTTGGCGATAGTTCTTGCAAGTAGGGTCTTTCCAGTACCGGTACGTCCTACAAGCAGAATATTAGATTTTTCAAGATCCAAATCGTCACCATTATTACCATTAATTCTTTTGTAGTGATTATATACTGCAACAGAGAGATATTTCTTAGCCTCATCCTGCCCTATAACATAATCATCAAGAAATTTGGTAATCTCCTTTGGTTTTAGAAGAGGTTTAACTGAGGGCTTTTTCCTCCCTTTCTTAACAGCAAGGGCCTCTCTTGTATAATCCATAGCCTGTTGAGCACATTCATTACATATTGATGCTATCTCACCGGCAACAAGTACATCAACCTCATCCTTTCCTCTTCCGCAAAAAGAGCAGTAGTCTGTATATTTGGAGGCCATCTACTTCTTCGCTTTTATTAGAATTTCATCAATCATTCCGTACGCCTTAGCTTCAGTTGCATTCATCCAGTAATCTCTATCGGCATCTTTCTCAATCTGCTTTAAAGTTTTGCCTGAGTGATGAGCAATAATCTCATAAAGCTCTTTCTTGAGAGTAACAATTTGTCTTGCTGTAATTTCAATATCACTAGCCTGTCCCTCGGCTCCCCCCATTGGCTGATGTATCATCACCCTTGAGTGAGGAAGTGCAGACCTTTTGCCATTAGCTCCAGCTGTTAATAATATAGCAGACATAGAGGCGGCCATTCCGGTACAAATTGTAGCAACTTCCGATGATACCAGCTGCATAGTGTCATAAATACCCAGGCCGGCATATACACTTCCTCCCGGAGAGTTTATATAAAGCTGAATATCAGACTTGGACTCTGTAGAGTCAAGATATAGAAGCTGAGCCTGAATAATATTGGCTACATCGTCTGTTACTGGTACGCCCAGAAAGATAATTCTGTCCATCATAAGGCGTGAAAAGACATCCATAGCAGCTACATTAAGTTGTCTCTCCTCTATAATAGTAGGATTAATGTATGCGCTGCTTATTGAGTTAAATCTGTGCAAAGAGAGACTGCTTATACCTCTGTGGTGCACAGCATATTTTTCAAAATCTGTAGCCATATTTCTTTAAAATTAATTTGTCATTTCACGGAGTTTGTCAACAGATACGCTCTTTTTGTCCAGTTTTACAACAGACCTTACATATCCTATAACTTTATCCTCCTCTACTTTATCAAAAATTCTTCTACCCTCTTTTTCGTTTGAAAGAAGCGAGTCTGCGTACTGGTTCAATTGCTCCTCAGGTACGTTTGGAAGTCCGTACATTGCAAACTGATAAGCCGCGATGTTTTTTGCCTGAGCAACAAGCTCCTCACGCTTAGTTTCAAGCTTCTGCTCCTTAACAAAGTACTGCCTAATCATCTGCCAACGGAAATCCTTTAGGAATAAGTTGAAATCCTTCTCAATATCCTCCATTGTAAACTTGCCTTCGTTTGCTGTAAAAAGCCATCTCTTGAGGAAATTTTCAGGAACTGCAATAGCAGCCTTTTCAATAAGATAGTCCCGAGCATCAAGCATAAATCTGTAATCGCTCTCCTGAGCATACTCAGCTCTCATCCTCTCAACAATCTTTGATTCAAATTCCTCTACAGTTGTTACAACACCCTCCCCAAACATTTTGTTGAACAACTCCTGATTAATTTCAGGCTCGATAAATCTTTTTACCTCCTTAACAACAATTTTCCACATTGGTTCCACAGATGCCAATTCCTCCTTGGTAACCTTCAGGAGTGCTGCCCTGTCTGCTTCATTTACAAAAGCCTTGTTTACATCAACCTCAAACTCATCACCAGCCTTCTTACCAATGAATTGCTTCTTGATCTTTTTATCCTCAATTGACCTAAGAGCAACATAAGTACCCTCAACCCTTGTCTCACCCTGAATAAGATCAGCAATAATAAAGTCCTCCTCTTCACCAATTGAATCCACAACTCCTAGCTGACCAAATTGTCTCAGCACATTACTTTTATATTTAGCAATCTCCTCTTTTGCAAGCTCAGCCTCGTAATAAATAATTTTATCTTCTGCTGAGAGTGGAATATCAACCTTAGGAGCAAGGGCTATGTCAAAGATAAATTCCATATCTTCTCCCTTATTCCAATTTACTGGCTTCTGTTCGGTTTCGTTTGCCAGAGGCTCACCAATAATATTAAGCTTATTCTCGCTTATATAGTTGTTCAAACCCTCAGAAATAAGATTGTTCACAGCATCTACCATTGCAGACTGACCGTGCATCTTCTCAATAAAAGAGATAGGAGCCATTCCCTTACGGAAACCCTTTATGTCTGCACTCTTGCGATAGTCGCTAAGAATCTTTTTCACTTTGGGAGCATAGTCTTCATTGCCTATGGTAAGCGTAACCATAAGTGTAAGATCATCAGCTTGTTTTTGTGTAACTTTCATCGTTTATTATGTTTTGTATTATCTCTAATAAAATCAAAGCAGACCACCCAATGGGTATCTGCTTTTGAGTGCGGGCAAAGGGACTCGAACCCCCACGCCTTTCGGCACCAGATCCTAAGTCTGGCGCGGCTACCAATTACGCCATGCCCGCTTTGGGGAGTGCAAAGGTAAAACAATTTTTTAAACTTCCAATAATGAAACATCCATTTTTTTCTTTTGCAGCCTCAAAAATGCCCATTCATCCCTGTTTTGATATCCGGTAAACTTCAATCCCACCTTTTCACCTGCAGTTTTAATCAAATCCACATCGGCTCTGTAGAATCCACTCAAAAGAATTACTCCTCCGGATTCCAGTGAATTAGAATACTCAGCCATATCATTAATAATAATATTCCTGTTAATATTTGCTAGAATTAGCGAAAAAGTACCCACCTCCTTAAGAAGATTAGCATCACCAAGTAGAGCCTTAACTTTAGATGAGACCCCATTTTTATAAGAATTTTCAATAGAGGAGTTAACAGCATCAATATCATTATCAACTGCAAGTACCTCTTCAGCACCCATCATTGCTGAAAGAATTGCTAAGATTGCTGTACCACACCCCATATCAAGCACTCTTCTACCCGAAAGATTCTCTTTAAGCAGGTTTGAGGCCATCAGATGAGTTGTCTGGTGATGTCCTGTACCAAAGGCCATTTTAGGATCAATAGTGATATTATATTTAGTATCCGGAAGATCTTTATGAAAGCTCGCCTTGACAGTACAAATATCATCAATAACAAGAGGGGGAAAATTGGATTCCCAAAGTGCATTCCAATTCTCCCCTTTTATTAAAGTATGCTCTATGGTAACATCAAAGGCATCAAAATCAGTGAAGCAATCCCTCACAGAGCAGATATCCTCCTCTGTGAAACAATCTTTTTTAATGTAGCCCTTAACAAAAGGATCTTCAACAGAGAAGCTATCAAAATTGAAATCCTCCATTATTGCAAGTACTATTTCAGAATAATCCTCTGTAAAGGGATTAACCCTAATTGACACCTCAATGTAATCCATCAGAACGATTTTACAATTGCTACAAAATCCTGCGCATCCAGAGAGGCTCCTCCAATAAGACCTCCATCGACATTTGATTTTGAGAAGATCTCTGATGCATTTGAGGGCTTGCAACTACCACCATAAAGAATTGGAATTCTATCTGCGTGTTCACCAAATTTATCGCCAATAACTCTTCTGATATACGCGTGCATCTCTTCAGCCTGATCAGATGTAGCAGTCATACCTGTACCTATAGCCCATACCGGCTCGTAAGCGACTATTACATTATCTAATTCAACACCTCTAAGCCTATATAAAACATCTTTAATCTGCTGAGCAACTACCTCAAAATGTCTATTTGCCTGCCTCTCTTCAAGTTTCTCTCCAACACAAAAAATTGGCTGCATACCTTCATTAATTACTAGATTAATCTTCTTGTAAAGACTCTCATTATTCTCTGCATAGTACTCCCTCCTCTCAGAATGACCAAGTATCACAAATTTGCAACCCAAATTCCTTAGCATTGCTGCAGACACCTCTCCTGTAAACGCTCCTTTCTCTTGATCTGCACAATTTTGAGCAGCAAGAGCTATCTTCATTTTGGTCTCCTTTATATATTTGCCCAATACAGCTAGATGGGTAAAAGGGGGTGCAATAATAATCTCGACATCAGATTCCAACTCCTCTGTAAGGAACTCGAGTTGCTTAACAAGCACCTCTCCCTCCGGCAGCAGGGTATTCATTTTCCAGTTGCCGGCAACAATTTTTCTTCTCATCGTAATGATTTTTTTGGATTTGTATAACGCCACAAAAATAACAATTTTTTTTGCACTATCTTCGCAGGATAATAAAGAGCATTACTGAGTTGAACTTCAGAAAATCATACTACAAGATTTATATTGCGATAGCTGCTACCCTGTTTATCCTAATAATACTCAACCTAATTCTGGGCTCGGTTATTATCCCCCCCTATGAGCTTTTAGCCTCTCTGACCGGATCAGATGCTCCTCAGTATGTAACAGATATTCTTTGGAACTTCCGCATCCCTAAGGTTATAACTGCACTAATGGCAGGAGTTGCACTTTCTGTATGCGGTCTCCAAATGCAGACTCTATTTCGCAACCCCCTAGCAGACCCATTTATTCTTGGCATCAGTTCAGGTGCAGGACTTGGAGTGGCTCTATTTGTGATGGGTTCATCCGCTTTTGGAGTTAAGCTTGCAGGAACCATTTTTTTTAATTTGGGAATTGCAGCCGCAGCCTGGGGAGGTGCAGCAGCAATAACATTGCTGATACTTCTAGTATCGCACAGATTAAGAGAGAACTCATCCCTTCTCATATTTGGTATAATGATTGGGAGTGTCACCAGCGCAATAATCACCCTTATTCAATACTTCTCTTCATCATCTGAGTTAAAAGCATTTGTAACCTGGACAATGGGGAGTTTCTCAGGACTCACCTCTGGACAGATATGGATTATGTCTATGTTAGTTATACCGGGCCTGGTTATGTCAATTTACAATATAAAGGAGCTTAACATACTGCTTCAGGGAGAGGCGTATGCAAAAAGTCTAGGACTAAACCTTGAGAGAACCAGAAGGCGCATACTTATAGCAACGACCCTTCTTGCGGGAAGCGTAACAGCCTTTTGCGGACCCATTGGTTTTATAGGAATTGCAGTTCCCCATATAGCCCGACTCTTCTTTAGAAATGCCGATCACAAAGTACTCGTACCTGCCACAGCTCTTACAGGGGCAGCAATAATGGTATTTACCGATATGGTCGCACAACTTCCAGGACAGTCAGGAGTTATTCCAATTAATACCGTTAGCGCACTTATTGGAGTGCCGGTCATTCTCTTCATAATAATGAAAAGTAAATTCACGTGAACCAGGCAAACCTCATACTAAAAGAGATCTCTCTGGGATATGATAAAGATATATACACAAATATATCTGCATCTGCGGAGGCTGGAGAGATGGTGGCTTTGATTGGTCCTAACGGAATCGGAAAAAGCACACTTCTTAAGAGTATCTCCTCCATTCAACATTTCCGTTCCGGAGAGATTAGCGTTAACTCTCGTAGCATCCGGGAATACGCCCATAATGAACTCTCATCAATTATCTCATTTGTTCCTTCGCAGAGTCCCAGAGCTGCAAATTTATCTGTTTTTGATATGGTCTCCTCCGGATGCTTTAATCGAACAAATTGGCTTGGAGAGGCGAATGAATCAGACAAAAGACTCGTATTGGAAACCCTTGACAGAGTTGGCCTAGAGGGATTTGCAGACCGAGATTCAAGCAGGCTGAGCGATGGAGAATTTCAAAGAGCCGCCATTGCACGATCGCTTGTACAACAGAGCGTAATAATGTTGCTGGATGAACCAACAGCCTTTTTGGATATTGAGAACAAACTGGTAATAACCAGACTTCTTGGCAAATTGGCAAAAGAGGAGCATAGGTGCATAATATTCTCCACCCACGATCTTCAGCTCGCCATTAAACTTTGCGACAGAATCTGGCTTATGGGGAGAGAAAAATTCACAGAGGGGAGACCAGATGAATTAATAGAAAATGGAGCCTTTGATACAATGTTCAAAGACTCCAATCTTAAATTTGACCGTACCCTCTACACTTTTGTTTAAAAAGTTGTAGGGGTTTCAGGCTTTGGCTCAGATTCAAACATCTTCGATATTGCCTTCGCTAGACGCTTAACACCCTCCTCTGTTCTCTCCTCGTTCATAAAAGAGAAATTAATTCTCATCGTATTCTTTCCGGATCCGTCACAATGGAAAGCCTCTCCAATTACAAACGCCACATCCTCTTTTATAGCAACATTAAAGAGATCAGTAGCATCATAACCCTCAGGCAGAGTAACGAATAAGAAAAGACCACCCTCTGGAGTTGTCCACTTGACACCTTTAGGCATATATTTTTCAAAGCAAGAGATCATATGATTTCTCTTACCTCTATACATATCGATAGTCGTTTTCAAATTTTTGTCAAAGAGACCCTTTTCCAGATATCTGGCAGCAACCGCCTGATCAAAAACAGGAGCACAAAGGTCAGTTGATTGTTTTGCAACGATTAGTCTATCAATGATATTTGTAGGTGCAATAATCCATCCAAGACGGAAACCGGGAAGGAAGGTCTTTGAGAAAGTACCCATCAAAATCACCCTTTCGTTATCCATAGAGTACATCATTGGCATCTCCTCTCCCTCGAAACGAAGCTCCCTGTATGGGCTATCCTCAATTACCAATAGATCATATTTTTTTGCAACAGCAAGAACATCTTTTCTTTGCTTAACATTCATTGTTATACCTGATGGATTCTGAAAATCCGGAATTGCATATATAAACTTAGGCTTTTTGCCGCTTCCAATCAAAGCTTTAACAACTACTTCAAGCTCCTCATCCTTAGTAATACCTATAGGCTTAGCCTGATATGACCAGAAAGCCTGAAGAGCTCCCAGGTAAGATGGCAAACCACAAATGAGTGTATCACCCGGATCAATGAAAGTTTTAGTAACAAGATCTATAGCCTGCTGAGACGAGGTTGTAATAAGAATATTATCTTTATTAATATCAAGCCCCTGAGCCTTATACCTCTGAGCCAGCAACTCTCTGAGCTTTGCATTACCCTCAGTAGGTCCGTACTGCAATGCAGATGTACTCTCCTGCTCAAGAACCTCCTGCATTATTACCTTAAGATCCTCAACCGGGAAAGTAGCAGGGTTAGGAAAACCGCCGGCAAAAGATATCACTTCCGGCCTGTTTGCTACACTTAAAAGGTCCCTGATTGCAGACCTTCTCATGCTTTTGGCATTGGCAGATAGAATGTTTTGAATGTTCATAGCCATATATTAGTTAGTTTTTTACAAAAATAAAGATTTGTAACTAAAATTCAAATTTTTATTTACTTTTTTAATTATTAAGGCGCCATTTCATTACATCCCGTTAGTGAAAACGACAATCTGCAGATTCCTATATTTTTAGTACTTTTGCAAAAAAAGTATGTCAACAATTAGAATTACTAAAGAGTTCCGTTTTGAAGGCGCTCACGCCCTTCAGAACTATGACGGAAAATGCAGACATATACACGGTCATTCATACAGACTTTTCGTGACAATCAAAGGAATCCCCATCCAAGATAAAAAGAGTCCTAAGAACGGGATGGTAATCGATTTTGGAGATCTTAAAAAAATTGTCAACAAATACATTGTTGATCCCTTTGATCACGCCCTTCTTCTTAGAAGCGACGCTCCTTTACGTGAGGAGATTTCAACATCATATCAAAATGTTATAATACTGGATTTCCAGCCTACTTGTGAAAATCTTGCTATATACTTTGCAGATTTGTTAAAGGAGAATCTGCCGACAGATACGGCACTTTACAGCATAAGACTGTACGAAACACCCACTTCATATGTTGAGTGGATAGCATCAGAAAACTAATTATATGAAGAAGCTTTACCTGATAGACGGTCACGCCCTCATTTTCCGTTCATATTACGCATTTTTGAGGAGACCTATGATTAATTCAAAGGGGGAGGACACCTCAATTCTTTTTGGATTTACAAAGACTCTTACAGATCTTATTTTAAGAGAAAAACCCTCACATCTTGCAGTAGCGTTTGACCCTCCGGCAAAGACATTCAGGCACGAACTCTATCCCGAATATAAGGCAAACAGAGCAGCAACTCCTGAGCTAATAAAAAATGCACTTAATCCCCTCATAGAAATTGTTGAATCTATGTCTATTCCGGTTGTAATGAAAATCGGTTTTGAGGCAGATGATGTAATAGGTACATTGGCAAAAAAGGCAGCACAAGATGGATTCACAGTATATATGCTTACACCAGACAAAGACTACGGACAACTAGTTTCGGATGATATATTTCAATGTAAACCAGGTAAAAACGGAGCTGAAAATATTATAATAGGTCCTAAAGAGATAAAGGCTGAGTATGGAATTGATGACCCTGAAAAAATTATTGATATTCTTGCAATATGGGGAGATGCATCTGACAACGTGCCTGGTGTAAGAGGCGTTGGAGAGGTTGGTTCAAAAAAACTAATCCAGAGATTTGGAAGCGTTGAGAATATCTATAAAAATTTAAACGAACTTCCTTTAAAACAGCAAGATGCTTTTAGAGAGGCAGAGTCTTATATCTCACTTAGCAAACATCTTGTTACTATTGAAACCTCTGTTGATATATCTTGCAAAGAGGATGAGCTTGCCCTTGGAACGCCCCATTTTTTGGAACTCAAAACTCTTTTTGACAAATACGAATTCCCATCCCTTATAAGACAGATTCCACTTCTTGAAAATATTTTTACAACTGGTAAAAATATGTCGGAAATCCAGATAGTAAACGAGATCAAAATCCCTGAAAAACAAAAGGAGCTATATAGAGTCACTTCAGCAGATGATATTATTAAGGAGGCTTATAAAAAAGGGGGTATCGGAATAGCCCTGAAGGGAGATAATATTGCAATTTCAGTATCCGGAATGGCCACTCTAATTACTAAAGAGAAGCAGAGCATTATAAAGGATATTATTGAAAACCCAGGTATTGATAAGTTTGGTTACGATATAAAATCAACTTGCAATAAGCTTGCATCATCCAGCATTAAAATGGCGGGTAAATTATGGGATTCAGAGCTTATGCACTATCTTCTTACGCCCGAAAGATCTCATAAAATTGAGATTCTTGCACAATCATATCTCGGAGTAAATCTAGAAGGAGACCTGGAGATGGTTCAGGCAGATCTTTTTTCGGCACCAAAAAATGAAGATAGAGAGGAGGCAGATGAAAAGGGTATGGCAGAGGCGGCTGTAATGATACCTCTTGCAGAAAAGCTTAAAGAGGAGCTAGAGATGGGCGAATTAACCAAACTCTATGAAGAGATTGAGATGCCTCTTATATATGTACTGGCATCAATGGAACAAGAGGGGGTGAAATTGGATAGAGAGATGCTTAAAGAGTATGGTAGCGCCCTAACAAAAGAGCTTGAGGAGATTGAGAATAATGTAAAAGAGCTGGCCGGAGAACCAACTCTGAATGTCTCATCTCCAAAACAACTTTCAGTTATAATATATGACAAATTGGATCTGGGTTTAAAGGGCAAAAAAAGTCGCTCAACAGATGAGGAGACACTTACAGAAATATTGGACAAACATCCCATTATCCCTGCAATCCTAGAATTCAGGAATCTAAAAAAACTACTTTCCACCTATATTGAACCACTTCCATCTTTAATTTCACAACAAACCGGAAAACTTCACACTACTTATAATCAGGCACTCACATCAACAGGTAGATTAAGCTCAGTTAAACCAAATCTGCAGAATATACCAATCCGAACAGAGAGAGGCAGAGAGATAAGAAAGGCCTTTATCCCCTCCCATCAGGATGGAGTAATTCTATCTGCAGACTATTCACAGATAGAGCTAAGACTAATGGCCCATATGAGCACAGATCCCGATTTTATTGAAGCCTTCAGAAAGGGAGAGGATATCCACTCAGCCACCGCTTCAAAAATCTTTAACGTTCCTATTGAGGAGCTTACTAAAGAGCAGAGAGGAAGAGCAAAAACAGCCAATTTTGGCATCATTTACGGAATCTCTTCATTTGGACTTTCACAGAGGCTTAACATTCCTCGCTCCGAATCAAAGCAACTTATTGAAGATTACTTTAAAAGCTACCCAAAAGTAAAAGAGTATATGACCCAGATGACTGAACAAGCCAAAAAAGATGGATATGTGACCACCCTTTATGGCAGAAAACGTTTTCTTCCGGACATCTCCTCCAGAAACCCTGTAGTAAGAGGGCTTGCAGAGAGAAATGCCGTTAATGCACCTATTCAGGGAAGTGCTGCAGACATAATTAAAGTTGCAATGGTAAGACTATATCACAGAATAGATCAAGAGGGTTTCAAAAGTAAAATGGTACTGCAGGTTCACGATGAATTAGTTTTTGATGTTTTTCCCGGAGAGGAGAATAGATTATCTGAGGTTGTAAAAGAGGAGATGGAGAGAGTAATAGAACTATCTGTTCCACTTACAGTTGAATGCAAATATGGAGAAAACTGGCTTGAAGCACATTGAGGAAGAATCAGATAAAAATCTGGCCAGGATGTCGTTTGAAGGGAGCGAAGATGCTTCGCGAGAACTGGTAAAGAGATATGGTGAAAGAATTAAAAATCATATCCAGACACTTGTACCGGACACAAGAGATGCTGAGGATATCTCTCAGGAGGTTTTTGCAAAAGCCTTTCAGATGATAGGCAGTTATGATTCTAAATACGCCTTTTCAACCTGGATATATACAATTGCAAGAAACAGCAGTATTGACTTTATACGAAAAAGAAAAATAAATGCTAAATCTTTTGAAGATTTAATGGGTGGCGAAGAGAGTAATAGTGCAGACAGACTGGTTCCCAGCCCGGAAGAGCACCTCATTTTTGAACAGGAGATCGAGAAGATTAAAAATGCCATTGATTCACTCCCGGAACAATACAGAGTTGTTGCAGAGATGAGGTTTATACACGAATATGCATATGAAGAGATGGCTAGAGAGTTAGGATTACCTCTTGGAACAATAAAAACAAGAATTAAAAGAGCTAAAGAGAGATTACACAAAGATGGAAAACTTAATATTCAATTACTTCCCTAATCTTAGTCCAATTCAGAAAGAGCAGATAAGAGCCCTCCTGCCCCTCTATCGTGACTGGAATTCAAAGATTAATGTTGTTTCAAGAAAGGACATAGATAACCTCTATCTGCACCACGTGCTCCACTCTCTTTCAATCGCAAAGGTACTCTTACCACCTTCCGGAAGCAGAATACTTGACGTTGGAACAGGGGGAGGGTTTCCGGGAATCCCTCTTGCAATACTTTTCCCCAATTCTCATTTTACCCTATGTGACTCAATTGGAAAAAAAATCCTAGTTGCAGGAGAAATTGCAAAAGGCATTGGTCTGACAAACATTACAACCCTAAACAAAAGAGCAGAGAGTACAGGCGGAGAATTTGACTTTGTTGTATCAAGAGCTGTTACAGAGCTAAAGACTTTTCTACCTTGGGTTTGGAGTCAAATTAAGAGAGGAGATAAAGGAAATCTATCCACCGGGGTCTACTATCTTAAAGGCGGAGACCTTAAAAACGAGATAGATGAGGCCGCTAAAAGGATGAAAATATCGGCAGACAAGATTAAGGATTATCATATATTTGAATGGTTCCCAGAACCATTTTTTGAAGAAAAAAAGGTGATATTCATAAAACGATAGAATAAATATTTGTGTTTAAAAACATTTTGCATATCTTTGCACTCCCTTTTGCAAAAATAATAATAGTAGAATATATAATATGAAACGCACTTTTCAACCATCACTTCGCAAGCGTCGCAACAAGCACGGCTTCCGCGAGCGTATGTCTACACCTAATGGCCGTCGGGTACTTGCTGCACGTCGTCGCCGTGGACGCAAAAAACTGACTGTGTCATCTGAAGATCGTTTCTAATCTGTAAGAGGCATAATAAGAGATTCACAAAAGGAGGCTGAAACAGGCCTCTTTTTTTGTTATATTTGCCACTCAAAAGAATAATAAAAATGGCTAGAAGAGTAGGATATGAAGAGGCTCTTTCTCTATATGAAAGCACAGATTTAAATATGCTTTCCGGGCTTGCCTCCGAGATTCGAGAGGAGAAAAACGGCAAAAACGTATATTACAACAGAAACTTTCACCTTGAGCCAAGTAATGTTTGTATACATAGATGCACTTTCTGCTCATACAGGCGAGAAAGCGACCAAGAGGCAGGATCCTGGTCAATGGATATTGAGCAAGTTAAAGAGTATTGCAGAGATAAGTATAAAAACGGAGAGACCGAGGTTCATATTGTTGGCAGCGTCCATCCAGAGAGAGATCTCAATTACTACCTCTCAGTAGTCGATGCAGTAAGACAAGAACTTCCACCATCTGTAACAATAAAAGCATATACTGCAGTCGAGATAGATGATATGACAAAATCATCCGGGCTCACACCCGCAGAGGTCCTTTCCCGGCTTAAGGCAAAAGGGGTTGAACTTCTTCCTGGCGGAGGCGCAGAAATATTTAATCCCTCAATAAGAGATCAAATATGTCCGGACAAAACAGATAGTGTAAGGTGGCTTGAAATCCACAAGGAGGCGCACAACCTTGGAATGAGGACAAACTGCACAATGCTCTTTGGTCATATTGAGAGCAGAAAAGATAGAATTGATCACCTCTTTGCTCTTAGAGAGCTTCAGGACCAAACAGGAGGATTTGATGCCTTTATACCCCTTCTCTTTAAACCGGCTAACAACCCCCTATCCTATTTAGGAGAAATTAATATCATTGAAGTTTTAAAGACTTTTGCCATTTCCAGAATTGTTCTGGATAATATTCCACACATCAAATCATACTGGCCTATGCTCGGAAGAGAGATGTGTCAGCTAGCCCTTCTATACGGAGCTGACGATATGGACGGGACTATTAATGACTCAACTAAAATTTACAGTATGGCAGGCTCAAAGGAGCAAACTCCTCAAATGACTACTGAAGATTTGGAGAGACTTGCAGCAGAAGCAGGATACAAAGCTGTTGAGAGAGACAGCTTCTATAATATAATCGCAAAAAAATCATAATTTTGCCCAATAATCACCAAGCAATGAAAAATAAAGGAGCAGAGAAACCCTGGTATAAAGGGTGGTTTATGATAGAACTATACAAAATAACTGCAATTATTGCAGCATTCCTTGCGGTAATAATTATACTGCTTAACCTTATTACAAGGCATAACAAAGAGCTGCAGGTTCCGGATTTCACAAGGATGACCGTTCACGAAGCATTGACTATAGCAGAAGAGAGTCACCTCAGACTGGAGGTTACAGACTCTGTATTTCTTCCAAGAATGGGAAGAGGTGAAATATTTCGTCAGAATCCTCCTGCTGGGAGCAAGGTGAAGAAAAATAGACGCATTTTACTAACAATCAACTCACTTCAACCAAAAAAAGTTGCAATGCCTTCCGTAACAGGCTACTCTCTAAGACAGGCTAAGGCAGAGCTTACTGCCAGACAACTTAGAGTAGGAAAGCTGATATATGTCAGTGATATGGCTACAAACAATGTTTTAAATCAGAGATATAACGGAAGAAATATTGAACCAGGAACAATGATTGAGACTGAGAGTGAAATAGATCTTGAAGTTGGAATTAGTAGCGATGAGGAGAGAACTTTTATACCGGACGTAACTGCACTACCATTAATAACTGCAAGAGATATACTAATAGACAACTCACTAAACATAGCTCGCCTAAGGTATGACAACTCTGTAAGGAGCTATTCAGATTCTATATCAGGATATGTAATCAGACAACAACCGGAACCATCTCAGGAGAGTCCCGTATCCCTTGGATCCAGTGTACAGCTAACCATTAGTGTTGACAAAAACTTAATTGATAGCCTTAAAAATAGAAAAGAGAGGTAGTATGATTAAAGAGGAGCTGGATGAGGAATTGGAGCTTGACCCTGATGAAATAGGCGAGGACGAGGAATCGGGTGGATCATTTGAACACTTTCGCTATACTGCAGATAAAGGACAAAGCAACATAAGGGTAGACAAATTCATAACAGCCCGAATGGAGAAGACGTCCAGACACAGAATCCAGCTTGCAATTGGAGCAGGGTACGTTCTTG
>JAQVRQ010000100.1 GCA_028700975.1 Bacteroidales bacterium
GACCTGAACTCCCTATATGTTTTTGGGAAAATGTTTTTTTGATTATCAGGAAGCAAATCTCCAAAATATACTCCTTCAACATCTTCCGGAGTGTACTCGGTGGCGTTGCACCAGTTATAATTTACACTTTGGATAACCCCGTTTTTGTCAAGCGTAAAATAACTAAGCGGTATTGAATCTAGTTTAACCTCTTTTGAGAAGAATTGCTGCATTGTAATCTTAAATTATTGTAAATATAGTAATTTCAGAAATCAAATAGATCAGATATTTTTAGAATTACTTTGCTTAACTTATCTAACCTTTTTGGTAACCTTCCCATTCGTTCAATTCTGGCCTTTAGTTTCAATGTTAGTTCCTCAAGAGATTCTCCCTCTGATTCAATTTTTGCCGCTATACCCTCTCCAATTTTTTTAATGATTTTACGCTCTCTCTCCTTGAGTTCAACGGATCCCTCCTCAAGCCTCCTGAGCTCTCTCTCTGTTTTCTTTTTATGTGCCGAGTATCTTAATAACTCAATCTCTTCTATTGCTTTACGAATCCCTGCCAACTCCTTTATCAGCTTTTCGTCTGGAGTATTTATAATTTTTTGTGCCATCTCTTTGTTGTTTTATATAGTTTTTCAACCTCTGTTCTGAATTCATCAATATCTGCCAATAAATCAGGTAGTGATATTCCCTCCTCTATCTGTAAAGCCATCTTATTATGTGCTCTTCTTAATGATCCTATAGAGGTTATTGTTCCTGTTCTCAGTTTATTGAGAGCATCTCCTCGTTCTGTTAGCTCAATAAATCTTCTATCTTCATCAATATTACTTCCGGCAATTCTAACATAAGATAGATAGTTGCTCTTTATCATATTTTGCTCGTGAATAATCAGGGATTTAACCTCCTCCTCTTTGAGGATGCTCTCCATTGCTTTACACAGCTGATTTACCAATGTATCTCCTTCTGGTATTAATGCTCTCAGAGCCTCTGCTCTAACCCTGGAGGCGTTTAACTCAGCTCCGTATGCAACAATTTTTGCCGCAGTTGAAACTATGCCGGAGGTGATTGGTTTGGTAATCTTTAGTGAATTAAATGTGGTGATAAGAGTGTCAATTGCTCTCCCCGTTGAGCGTATTTCTCTCCCGGGATCTTCAATACGGTTATTGTGTGCAAGAGATTTTAAAGCACGGGCATAGCGTGAAAGAATATTCATTGACAGATCTGTACCCTTTGCAATTTTTTCGCCTTCCTTTTTGGCTTGATAGATTTTACTCAGTTCTGAGATGCGATTTTCCGGTATAGTCATAGAAGATGCATACCAAATGGAGCTTTCGGCTCTTAACTTGTTTAGCTCATAAAAAATGAGTGATGGGTATGCGCTAAAGCTATCACAAGTCTCTGCAAACTTTGCAACACTCTCCAGCTGTCCTTTGGATAAAGAAGAGCAGCCGCATAAAGATGCAGCTGCAATGATCACTAAAAACAGAAGTGAATTTCTTAGATTATTTTTGCTCATATTTAAGTCTTTAGGACTTGAATATAAACAAATTTGTTAAAATTTAATACCTAAAACTATACCAGAGCGTATTCCGGCCCATGGACCTGTAATATCCACTCTTACACTGTTTGGTGTAACAGTTGCAGTTTTCTCAACCATTGGGATGTCAAGCTCTTCAATCTCTCTTTTTACATTTGCCAGATCCGCTTCTGGAATAGCAGGATTTGGTACTCCGTTAAGGACTCCGCTACTCACTCCGTATGCAGCTCCAAGTATCCACCAGTCAAGCGATACGTGTTTGCCGAGTGCCCATTGAACACCAAACATTATACCTCCGGTATGAGATGTTACGCTACCTTTAAGATCAACCGTTTGTGTCTGTGGGTCTAAGTCGTCTCCGGTTTCAAATGATACCACAAGATTTTGAGTTTCATAAGCAGCGAATCTATAGTATGGAGCAATGTAAAATCCTCTACCATAACCTTTTTTACCAAGGTAGAAACGAATCTCGGGAGTAATTGCGTAGTTTGCAAACTGTGCATTGTTAATTAAATCGATAGATTGCTGATCTTCAAATTCTGCCATTTTAATAATGTTGCTTTTAAAAGGTAGAGTGGTGTAGGGCATAAACCTGAAAGATACAGCCGCAGATACATGTTTTGAGATTACTCTTTCATACTGTAAGGAGTAGTTCTTTAGAATGACTGATGTTAGATTGAATTTTACAAAGTTCATCTGAGGCTTTACTCCCTCTTGAGCCTTGAGAGTAAAGGTTGAACAAAATAGGAGGGTTGTAATAAAAAGAAGCTTTTTCATGGTTTCAAATTGTTAGAAATCCAAGTTGAATATAGGATTAAAAATTGTTATTGAGAATTTTTTTTAACTTGCTTTATAAACTGTGACAATTTACTTAACCCACAAAGTTATGAATATTCTAAGAATCAATTCAGTCAACATTTTAATGATTTTTTTAACCATTATGGGAATTTCAACTACACTACAAGGTTCTGGTATTGTACCAATGCCTGTTTCTCAGATATCAGGTGAAGGTTTTTTTACTTTAACTAACAAAACAGCATTCATATATACTTTTGATGGAGAGCACAGAGAGAATATTCACTCTGTCATTGATTCTCATATGAGTAAGTTTTATGGCTTCAAACCAACATTGCCAACTTATGCAAAAAAATTCATAAAGGGTTCTGTTTGGTTCAACCTGGATGCAAAGTTAAATATTCCTTCAGAGGGTTACAAACTGGAAGTTACAAAAGATGGCATAAAGGCTACGGCCTCAACTCCAAACGGATTGTTTTATGCAGCTCAGTCACTGGTTCAGCTTATGCCGGCAGATGAGGTTCGGTCTAATAGTATAGATATTCAATCAACTATAATTGAGGATGCTCCTAGATTCCCCTGGAGAGGACTTCATCTTGATGTTTGCAGACATTTTATGCCCAAGGAGTTTGTTTTAAGGTATATTGACTATATGTCAATGCATAAATTAAATACTTTCCATTTTCACCTTACAGAGGATCAGGGTTGGAGAATAGAGATTAAAAAGTATCCAAAACTTACAGAGATTGGTTCAAAAAGAGCCGAGACTCTTATTGGCAGAAATTTCAATCCGGATGCGAAATTTGACGGAAGGCCACACGGTGGATTCTTTACTCAGGAGGATATTAGGGAGATTGTCAATTATGCAGCAAAGAGGTATATAACTGTTGTCCCTGAAATTGAGATGCCGGGACACGCTCTTGCTGCCCTTGCTTCATATCCGGAGCTGGGTTGTACAGGAGGACCTTACGAAGTAGCAAAAAGGTGGGGTGTTTTCAATGATATTATGTGCGCCGGAAAGGAGAGCACATTTGAGTTTTTGGAAGGGGTTATTGATGAGGTAATTGATCTTTTTCCTTCAAAAATAATTCATATTGGTGGTGATGAGGCTCCAAAGCACAACTGGAAAGAGTGTCCGCTCTGTCAGCAGAGAATGAAGGAGGAGGGGCTAAAGGATGAACACGAACTGCAGAGCTGGTTTATAACCAGAATGGAGAAGTACATTAATTCAAAAGGCAGAAATATAATTGGCTGGGATGAGATTCTTGAGGGGGGACTTGCCCCTAACGCAGCCGTAATGTCCTGGAGAGGAGAGGCAGGAGGAATAGAGGCTGCAAAGTCCGGACATTACGTTGTTATGTCACCAGGTTCTCATTGTTACCTTGATCACTACCAGGCAGAGCCTGCTACTCAGCCTCTGGCAATTGGAGGATTTACTCCACTTGAAAAAATATACTCATACGAGCCTGTTCCGGATTCGCTTACATCTGAAGAGGCAAAATATATTATGGGTGCGCAGGGCAATGTATGGACCGAGTATATGCCTAACTCAGCCCACGTTGAGTATATGGTCTATCCAAGAGCAGCGGCCCTCAGTGAGGTGGTATGGTCACCCAAAGAGAGCCGCAACTATGAATCATTTATGGAGCGGATGCAGAGTATGATTAA
>JAQVRQ010000042.1 GCA_028700975.1 Bacteroidales bacterium
CGCAATAATTGTAGAATACATTTATGTGCGGAAGTCTGTTTTTCAATATTGAGTATTGATCAATTCCGGTGCAGTGACATAATCCCGCAGAACCGGATATCATCTCTTTAAGTTTATCTGCAATAAACTCAATTCTGTTAAGAGGAGCATTTGATGTATGGAGTCCTCCAATAATATTTGCAACGGGAATCTTGAAATAATCAACTGCAGATTCGATGATATTTGTCATACCTCTGTGGGAGCAACCAGAGATGAGTGTCATCACTTTTCCGTCGTTAAATGCTAAATAGAGTTCATCCTCAAATCTATCATCCTTGGAGAAAGATGTATCAGCTTCATATTTAATATTTATTTCAGGCATAATGAAAAGTCCCGGAGCTAACTCTGCAGGTTCTGTAACATAATTCATTCTCCCCCTAGATAGCTCTTCTCTATGATTAAAGCCTGTAAATCTCTCACCATTAAATCTTGGAAGAAGAGAACTCTCCTTCATAAAAACCCTGGCACTACTGTTTAATTCAAGGAAATAGTCAAGCCCTCCGGCGTGGTCATAGTGACCGTGACTAATTACGACAGCGTCAACACTAGTCAAGTCAATGTTCATCACTTTGGAATTTCTTATAAAGAGATCTCCTTGACCAGTATCAAAAAGTACTCTTTTGATTCTGTTTCCAAGATTATCAAATATGTCCAGCAACAGCGAAAGGCCATGCTCTGCGCACAGCCCCTCACCTGTTACGTGGTTTTCCACCAATGTTGTTATCTTAAGTGCTGTCATCTCTACTTCTCTCTGGCAAATGGCCAGGCCATAATACCACCTTCAAGAACCTGTACGTTCTTATATCCGTTTGCTTTTAGAATAATTGATGCCTCATATCCCCTCAATGATATTTTACACCAGGTAACAACAGGCATATCTTTATCTGCTGGTAACTCATTAATTCTGTTTCTTAGTTGACCAAGAGGAATAAGCACTTCACCTACTCCCAATCTAATCGCCTCAAATTCATCCGGGTTCCTAACATCCAGCAGAAGCATCTTCTCACCTTTATCTAGTCTCTCCTTGAATTCAAGTGCATTTATACTTTTCAAAAGGCCGTCCAGTTTGTTCTGCATAATATGAGCAGTTGCGATGCTATGGTCTATTGCAAGCGAGTACGGCGGAGCGTAAGGTAGATCTGCATTAACCATTTCATCAACAGTTAATCCCCCCTTAATAGCCATTGCCCAAATAGCCACCTGTTTACTGACATCACCAGGTCCAATCACCTGTGCACCAAGAATCTTCCTAGAGTTTTTGTCTGCCACTAGCTTTGTAATAAGAAGATTCCCCTGCATAAAACCAGGTTTATCTAAACTTGCGTTGAATACAGTTTCAAAGTTTGTAATACCATTTCTGATTGCATTCTGCTCTGAAAGGCCTGTTGCACCTACTCCATAATCAAACACTTTGCAAATCCCAGTCTGAATTGTTCCCGGAAATCTTTTAACATTACCCATTATTGCATTCTCTCCGGCAACTCTTCCCTGAAGATTTGCAAGGTCCCCATATGGTGCGTGAACAGGATAGCCGGTTATAAGATTCTTCATCTCAACACAGTCTCCAACAGCGTAAACATCCTCAATATTGGTTTGCATATGCTCATCAACAATTATCCCTCCGGTTTTACCAATATTGACTCCAATTTCACGGGCTAGTCCAACATTAGGAATAACACCGATAGCTATAACAGCAAGCTCACAAGGAATTTCCGTTCCATTCTGAAGTTTAACAGCCTTTAACTTTCCATCCTCACCAATAAAAGCAGAAACACCATTTTCAAGAATTACATTTGCCTTTGTCTGAACATAATTTTGAACAATTTTTGCCATTTGTAAATCTAGGAAAGTAAGAAGTTGAGGCAACATCTCAACAATGGTAATCTCAATCCCCGCCAAATGCAAAGCTTCGCAGGTCTCAATTCCAATAAGACCACCCCCTACAACAACAGCTTTTTTAATCTTCCCTTCATCCTTGACCTTTCTCAAAAAATCTGCGTCCTGCATTGACTGAAGAGTGCTTATTCCATCAAGGTCAACACCAGGTACAGGTGGTTTTCTTGGAACGGCACCAGTTGCAATAATTAGTTTATCGTAAGGCAGGGAGCCCTTTTCCCCAGTTACCAAATTCACAAAAGAGACCTCTTTTCTTTTGGTATCAACAGAGACCACCTCTGTCCTTACCATTGTCTCTATCTTTTTTGCATTCCAGAAAAATCTGGAATCTCTTACGACTCCTGCCGGAGAACAGAGCAATTGGTCTCTGTCGTCAAAAAAACCTCCCACATAGTATGGATAACCGCAAGAGGCCATTGAGAGATCTGCGGATTTCTGGATAAGTGTTATTTGAGCATTTTCATCCAAACGCCTCGCTCTGGAGGCTGCTTTAGGACCGGCTGCGGAGCCGCCAATTACTACTATTCTTTTATTTGCCATAATTTTATGAGGTTATAGTATCTACAAGTTTCATAAATGCATCATATACAGGCTGACTAGATGTCAGCTCTCCCATTCTTCCTGCGTCACAACTAACTCCAACCTTTTCGTTAACCGGGATTTGTGCAAGGAGCGGGATATTAAATTCATTTGCCAGTTTTTCACCGCCACCCTTTCCAAAGAGAAAGTACTTTTCATCAGGATGCTGGGATGGTGTAAACCAAGACATATTTTCAATAACACCCAATACAGGTATTCCTATCTTTGGATTTTTATACATCGCAATTGCCTTCTCAACATCATCCATTGCCATCTCTTGCGGGGTTGTTACAAATATAACTCCATCAGCAGCCATATTCTGCAAAATTGTTATATGAATATCTCCTGTTCCCGGAGGAGTATCAATAATCAAATAGTCAAGATCTCCCCACATAGTATCGTTTAAGAGTTGCGAAAGACCGCTTGACGCCTTAGGTCCTCTCCAAATAACAGGTTCCTTTGTGTCTAGCAGAAATCCAATTGACATAAGTTTTATACCAAAGTTAATAAATGGAACCAAATAACTCTTCCCCTCTTTATCTACAACAAATGGTCTTTTGCCTTTAAGATTGAATAGAAGAGGTAGAGATGGCCCGTAAATATCGGCATCAAGTAGTCCCACTGAATGACCTTCAGAGGCAAGACTCATAGCTAAACCGGCAGCTACGGTTGATTTACCTACTCCACCCTTACCTGAAGCGACTACAATTATCTTTTTAATACCTGCAGGTTTGCTTTTAACGAATTGATCCTGATTTTCCATTTTATAAATTACAATTATTTTTTATTTATGTTATATGATTTTATTCCAAATGCTAATAATCTCCTTACTTACAATTGAAGCAGGATTCCATTCAACAATGCTTTTTCTGTTTACCATTGCATCAACAACCTCGCGGTCAAAAGGAATCATTCCAACTATCTCTATCCCTTTAGATTCGCATAGATTAATAATTTTATCTGCAACACTTTGAGATAGGTCATATTTATTAATAACAACTCCTTTTTTTATATTATAATTTTCAAGAAGTTGCAATGTTCTATCCAGATCACTCATTGCAGAGAGTGAAGGCTCGGTAACTACAAGAACATTTGTTGCCCCTGAAATTGATGAAATCACAGCACAACCAATGCCGGGAGGAGAGTCGATAAGGATAGTATCGATACCCTCCTTTTTTGCAATTTCTCTGCATTTACTCCGAACCATTGCTACAAGCTTGCCCGAATTTTCTTCGCCAGGTTCCAGCCTTCCATAGACCATCTTTCCATTTCTGAAAGTTCCTGAATGCATTCTGCTCTTATCACTCTTCTCCATTGAAATTGCGTGTGACGGGCAAACTTTTTCACACAGTTTGCAACCATCACAAGAGATTTCGTCAATAATGTACCTACCCTCAAAAAAAGATATTGCATTAAACCTGCAGTACCCCTGACAAACCCCACAACTACTACATTTATCGTAATCTATAACCGCTTTCTCTCCTGCAATATAGACTTCAGACAACTCAATTTCCGGCTCCATTATAATATGTAGATTCGCAGCATCAACATCACAGTCTGCAAGCACGACATTTTGATTAACCATTGTTGCAAAAGCTGCGGTTATGCTACTTTTTCCGGTTCCACCCTTTCCGCTAATTACTGCCAGTTCTTTTAACATAATCAACACGCTCTAGTTTTATCAATAATCACATCGGCTATATAAGAGAATTTATCTGCAATATCCTCTCTTTCACTTATAACTAATCCCCCCTTTGAATAAATTGATGCAATCTCTTTATCAAAAGGTATCTCCATTAACAACTCTATTTTTTCTCTCTCCAGAAAATTGTGGACATCCCTGTTTCCCAAACCGGCTCGGTTTATTATAACAGAGAAGGGCTTACCCATCTGATTAAGAATTTCAACCGATAACTTTAGGTCGTTAAGACCAAAAGGTGTAGGTTCTGTTACCAGGATAACATAGTCAGAGGCATTAACGGTATGAATAAATGGGCAAGATGTCCCCGGAGGAGAGTCCAATACTGCAACATTTGCAGTTGTTGACAAGATTGCCCTTTTTAGAACCGGCACAGGAGTATAAACTCCCACTTTTAACCGGCCCTCAACTATTGAACTTTTATCTTTACCCGAGTATTTTGTAACCTCTCCCAGAACCATATCTTTTTCAGTTATGGCTCCATATTCACAAGCTACTGTACAGGCTCCACATCCGTGACACATCTCGTCCAACACCTTTGCAATCTTTCTCTCTTTAAGAATTACAATTGCATTATACACACACCAATCCTGACACTTTCCGCAATAAGTACACTTTGACAAATCTATTACAGGTACCTTTTGAGTGACAGGTTCACCTCCAGTCTCTTCATATTTAAAAAAAGCGGCAGAATTTGGCTCCTCAGCATCACAATCTGTTAATGCAATATCTACTCCTCGTGATAAAAAAGTTTGATACAGGTTTGTAGATACAAATGTCTTCCCGGTACCCCCTTTGCCACTCGCAACAGCTATTTTAACCATTATAATTAATTTTTGGAAATGATTCCATTATTATTAATGGTCACATCTATTACCTCCGGTTTCCAACTTTTCATTCAAACAATCAGAAACAAGTTCTCTCGCCTCCTTTGCAACAGCTCCCAAGAAAACCCTAATATTATTTTGAGCAAAAAGAGAGAGTGCGTGCTGACCCATTCCTCCGGCAATAACGTGTGTAACACCTTGACTTGAGAGCCAAGCTGGTAATAGACCCGGCTCGTGAGGTGGGGGTGTAACCAATCTCTCTGAAATAACTCCATTTTCATCTGTCTCTACAAGTGCAAATTGAGTACAGTGTCCAAAATGAGAACACAAAACACCATTTTCCAATGGTATAGCAAAAAACTTTTTCATAAATACTATTGTTTGTTATTTTTTAACAGTTCAATTATCTCTCCAATGCTCTTCTCCTCTTTTATAATAACGAGGTGCATTCCAAGGCTGTCAAAGATATTTTTAACCTTATTTCCAAACTCTCCTGATACCACCTTCTCGGCACCCTTTGATGCTACAACTCTTGCCGAAGCCACTCCGGCACCCTCAACACTCTCTGCATTGGTATTGGGGATAAATTCAATAGATTCGTTTACCGAATCGTAAAGGACAAAGTATGAACATCGGCCAAATCTTCTATCCATCTTTGAATCCAAGGTATTACCTGTTGATGTGATTACTGTCTTCATTATATATTTTTATTTTATTTGAACCGCAAAGAGAGCACTCTTTAACCGGCAACTGTTTATCAGGATGATTAAATAGACAACGACAAAATCTGCACTCATACCAACTGCTATCGAAGTAGACCTTTCCCCCTTCAAAAACAATAGGTCTGGCTTCAATAAAAGCAAGGGCAATTTTCCTTCTTGCACTCTCATAAATTCTTGCAAATGTAGAACGTGAAACACCCATCTCCTGGGCCGCGGTAACCTGTCCCAATAACAGGTGATCGCTTAATCTGATTGATTCATACTCTTCCAAATTAAGAACCACGGCATGTTCTTCGCCGGATGTACCTATAGCTCTGTACCCTTTAAATTTAGGGGGATTGAGCATCTTTCTTTTAAGCTTTGGTCTTGGCATAATAATGAGCAATTGTCCACTACAAAGGTAATGGACAATTGCTCATTTCAAAATCTTTTTTTGAATGAATAAAAATATTCCCCCTCAAAGAGATTAATTATTATCTTTAGTGTATGTCCAGCAAACACTCATCATACCCCCAAGAGCTTCTAGGCTATCTCGTTAAATATGCAAATAGTTCTATCGCTGTACACGATAAAGAGATGAACTATATGTTTGTAAGCGATAAATATCTTCAGGAGTACCATCTAGAGGAGGATATTATTGGAAAAAATCACTACGAAATCTTTCCTGACCTCCCATTAAAATGGAGAGAGGCACACCAAAGAGCTTTAAAGGGTGAGGTTCTCAATGGCGAATCAGATATTTATTATAGAGATGATGGTACTGAGGAGTGGACTGATTGGGAGTGCAGGCCTTGGTACGACGAGGATGGTACTATTGGAGGGCTTATTGTATATACCTCAATGATTACTAAAATCAAGGACATCAAAGATAGGCTGGCTAAAAGCGAAGCTAAATCCAGGGAGATGGCCAAGGATTGGGAAAAAACATTTCAGGCTATGCGAGATGGAGTAGCACTTTTAGATGATAGCCACCAGATTGTCCAAGCAAACAGTGCATTTCTAAATGCAATTAGTGGTAACCGAATAGAATTCGAAGATGGCTCTTGTCATTTTTTTAAGAATGGCAAATCACTTGCAGATAATATCTGCCCCTATGAAAAAATGAAACTTAGTAAGACAAGAGAGATTACCGAAGCAGATATTAATGGGAGAACATATGAAATCATACTTGATCCTCTTACTGATAATGAGGGTAACGTTACCGGTGCCGTTCAAATTTTATCTGACGTAACAGAGAGAAGAAAGGCGGAGAGGGTTCAGCAAGTTGTATACAATATTGCAAAAGCCTCAATATCTTACACATCCATAGAGGGCCTACTTAAATTCGTTCAGAAAGAGCTCAATAAAATAATTGAAGCAAATAACTTCTTTGTTGCAATGTACAACAAAGAGAGAGAGACAATCTCCAAAATTGTTTTTAGCGACGAAAAAGAGGAGATAAGAGAGAGGGATGCAAGACCAACGCTTTCAGGATTGGTTATAAAACAGAGAAGACCACTGTTGCTCACTATGGATGAGGCAAGAGTTATTGCCCAAGAGAATGGTATGGATATATCCAAGGCTGGTCACCCGTGTGAAAAATGGCTTGGAGTACCACTCTCTATAGAGGGAGAGGTAATAGGAGTTATGGTAGTTCAGAGTTATACAAATCCTGATGCATATAGTGAGAAAGATGTTAAGGTTATGGAGCTTGTTGCTCACGAACTGGCTTTAACCATACAAAGAATGGATATTGTAACCAATCTACTTGAAGCTAAGAACAAGGCTGAGGAGTCCGATAGACTTAAGTCTGCCTTCCTTGCCAATATGAGCCACGAGATTAGAACTCCTCTAAACGGAATAATGGGTTTTATCCAAGTTCTTAAAGAGGAGCAGTATTCAGAAGAGGAGAAACAGATGTATTTCAAACAAATTGAGAAGAGTTCAGACAGGCTATTAAGCACCATAACAAATATAATTGACATATCTAAAATTGACACCGGTCAGTTGAAGCCCTCAAAATCCAGAGTAGATCTTAACGACATAATTGCAACTCAATTTGCAAATCACAAAAGAGTTGCTGACGACGTTGGTCTTAAGCTTATTATGAAATTGGAGAGTAACCATCCACAAATGATTGTTGAGACAGACCAGGCACTTGTGGAGAGAATTTTATCAATTCTCATTAGTAATGCTATTAAATATACTCAACAGGGAAGTATTGAGATAGGTTGCAGCTTTAACAAAGGCAGAGCCGAACTTTTTGTTGCAGATACCGGAATTGGAATTCCCAAAGATAGACAAGAGGCTATTTTTGAACGATTTGTACAAGCAAATCTTGATTATAAAAGGACTCAAGATGGTTCCGGTCTTGGTTTACCAATAGTAAAAGCGTATGTTGAGGCACTTAACGGCAAAATTCGAGTAGAGTCCAAGCCAGGCGAAGGGAGTAAGTTTATCATAACACTCGGATAATTTTAAATTTCTTGATTAAATAATTTCATTTATTAAATGTTTTGTATTTACTTCGCACAATATTTAATAGGGTTATTAAATATGGCTACTAAATACGCCTATTAAATTTTGCAGCTAACAGGCAGATTACTTGTTTTATAAAATATAAATCCATAATTACCAATTATACTTATAGATGAAAAAGGAAAAAGACTCAACTACTGAAGAGAAAATATTGATAGCGGCCGAAAAGCTTTTCTATGAAAAAGGATATGCAATGACTCATACAACAGATATTGCAAAGGAGGCTGGATGTAATCAGGCTTTGGTACATTACTATTTCAGGAGTAAGGAGCGACTTTTTGACTCATTTTTTGAAAATAAAATGAAGCTATTTATCTCTGAATTTATCTCAGCCGGAAACGAAGAGAAGAGTTTCAAAGATAGACTAACTAAAAAGATAGAGGCCCATTTTGACATTCTAAGAGAGAATCCAAGACTCCCTTTTTTACTCTTTAATGAGATCTCCACAAACCCAAAACGACTGGCAAATATTAGATCAAATATTGGAGAGTTGCCCGGAAAGCTACTCTCAAAATTAGATAAAGAGCTAAAAGAGCTAAGTTCTCAAGGTGAAATTCAAAAAATTGAAGCAATTGACCTAATGTTAACTATAATCTCTCTCAATGCAATTATGTTTATTGCAGACCCAATAATAAGGACAATGACAAACAGCAATGACAAAAAATTCAATAAAATGTTAGATCAAAGACGAGAAGAGAACGTAAAAACAATACTCGCCAGACTGCAGCCACCCCACCCCAGAGACAACCCCAGGGGTAAAGTGTCAAACGACTAGTAACTAAGACTTTATCATTTTAACACAATATTTATATGAACCTGTATATCAAATGTTTGACTCTTTACCCCTGGGGTAGGCTGGGTACAGTTTTACTCCTCCTGGGTGTAACGTCAATAGGTGCGTGGGGGCAGGATAGTCCAAAATGGTCAATTGAGGATTTGCAGCAAAAGGCTGTGGCTAACTATCCGATGGCCAGACAGTATGGACTTATTGAGCTGAGCAGAGATTATACTTTGTCGAATGCTTCAAAGGGGTATTTGCCTCAGCTGGGACTGAATGCACGTGCAACATATCAATCTGATGTTACTCAGCTTCCTACTGCAATGCCTGGGGTAAAACCAATGAATAAGGATCAGTATCAGGCTGTTCTGGAGCTAAACCAAGTTATTTGGGATGGTGGTTCTATTGAGGCACAAAAAAAATTGGCCAAGGCCACATCGGATACTGAATTAAAAAGAAATGAGGCAGAACTTTATACTGTGAGGGAGAGGGTAAATCAACTCTTTTTTGGGACTCTTCTTATTGAGGAGCAGTTACGACAGAGTGATATTTTAATTTCTGAACTTAATAACAATTTTAAGAAGATATCTGCCTTTGTAGATAACGGAATAGCGACCAAATCAGATCTTGATGTTGTGAGGGTGGAGATTCTTAAAGTGGGTCAAAGGAGAGAGGAGTTGAAAATGACTAGCTCAACTTACAGAGAGATGCTTGCATCTCTGACAGGTTTAGAGGAGGTGAAAGAGGGGGATTTGATTAAACCAAGAGTAGATTTAAATGCTCTTACAGGAAAAATCAATCGGCCGGAACTTGGGCTGTTTGAGGCACAAATGAGGTTGCTAACAAGCCAGGAGAGCGGTATAAAGGCCTCAACAATGCCTCGGCTTAACCTATTTCTGCAAGGAGGATACGGAAACCCCGGACTCAATATGCTTAAAAATGAATTCTCTACTTTTTATATTGGAGGAGTGAGGCTTGTATGGAATTTTGGGTCTCTTTATACAAGAGGCAATTCCCTAAAAAAACTTGAAAGCGGAAGAGAGAGTATTAGAGTGCAAAGGGAGACATTTCTTTTTAATAACAATCTGGCAGAGAATCAACAGCGTAATGAGGTTGAAAAACTGGCTAAACAGCTCGCATCAGATGATGAGATTATAGCAATAAGAGAGAGAATAAAAAAAGCAGCAGAGAAAAAGGTAGAGGAGGGAACAATATCGGTCTCAGACCTGGTGAGAGAGATTAATGCAGAGAGTATGGCAAGACAGGAGAGGTCTACTCACGAAATTATGCATCTAATGGCTATCTATTCAATCAAGTATTTGAAAAACAACTAATCATATGAAATCACCAATAGCTTTTAAAAGATTTTCACAACAAAAAATATTAGTGACACTCCTTATTTGGCTAAGTTTTATTATGCTGATTGCAGCTTGCGGAAGGAGTAACGGAGAACACGATGCTTCAGGGACATTTGAGGCTACAGAGATTATTGTCTCCTCAGAGGTAAATGGAAAGATTCTGGAATTTTATATAAACGAGGGAGATAGCGTTGAGAGCGGCGCAATTAAAGGGCAAATTGACACCATTCAGCTGTATCTAAAAAAGAGGCAGCTTCTTGCAACAGTACGAGCACTTGAGGCGCGCCGCCCCGAGGTACGTAAGCAGATTGCAGCTATTGAGGAGCAGATCGCTGTTCAGCGCAGGGAGAGAGAGCGGGTAGTGAGATTGGTTAAGGCCGATGCAGCTACAGGGAAGCAGCTTGACGATATCAATTCTTCCATATCTGTTCTTGAGAAACAGCTTGAAGCGCAACGCTCCTCGCTTACCAATACCTCCGGAGGAATTACAGAAGATGCGGCTGCTTTGATGATTCAGGTAGAGCAGTTAAACGACCAACTTAAGAGAAGTAAAATATCATCACCTATAGGAGGCACCATTCTGGCAAAATATGCAGAATCGGGAGAGGTAACAGCAGCAGGAAGGCCACTTTTTAAGGTTGCAAACCTGAATGAGATGCAGCTTAAAGCATATATAACCTCTGATATACTTACTAAATTAAAACTCAACCAAAGGGTAAAGGTCTTTGCAGACTTTGGAGAGGAGGCGAGCAGGGAGTATGATGGAGAGGTTGTATGGATCTCTAATAAAGCCGAGTTTACACCAAAGACCATTCAGACCAGAAGTGAGAGAGATAATCTGGTATATGCAATAAAAATTGCAGTAAAGAACGACGGATTTCTAAAAATTGGTATGTATGGAGGAATCAAACTCTAAAGCCATTAGTGTTAAAGCACTTGCCAAAAACTTTGGCAAGGTGATGGGGGGCGGCGACGGCTCCGGAAGCGGAGCCGTCGCCGCTGTGGCTGGTATCTCTTTTGAGGTTGAGAGGGGGGAGATTTTTGGGGTAATTGGGCCTGATGGGGCGGGGAAAACCACTCTTTTTAGGATACTTACAACTTTATTGTTGCCGGATAGTGGTGAAGCGAAGGTGATGGGATATGATACAGTCAAGGATTACAGGGAGATTAGAAAAATTGTTGGATATATGCCCGGTAAATTTTCTCTTTATCAAGACCTTACTGTTGAGGAGAATCTTAAAATCTTTGCAACGCTATTCAACACAACAATTGAGGAGAACTATCACCTTATAAAGGATATTTACGGGCACTTGGAGCCCTTTAAGAAAAGGAGAGCAGGCGCTTTGTCCGGAGGGATGAAGCAAAAGCTGGCCTTAAGCTGCGCACTAATTCACAAGCCTGAAGTACTCTTTCTTGATGAACCTACAACTGGAATTGACCCTGTCTCAAGAAAAGAGCTCTGGGAGATGCTTGGAAGGCTAAAAAAGCAGGGAATTACAATTGTTGTATCTACTCCATATATGGACGAAGCATCTCTCTGTGACAGAATTGCACTTATGCAGGAGGGGAAATTCCTAATGTGTGACAGGCCTCAGGCCATTATTGACTCTTTTGGCAAAAACCTCTTTAGTGTTAAGGGTGATAATATGGGGGCTCTTCTGGATGGATTGAGAGAGGCAAAGGGGGTTCTATCCTGTTTTGCTTTTGGGGATTCGCACCATATAACGGCTGAGAAGGATAACGGCACATCGTCGGCAGTTACAGCAGCTTCTCTAAAGGCCGAGCTTGAGAGAGCGGGTTTTGAAGGAGTTGAGGTAACAAAAACAGAGCCATCTGTAGAGGATTGTTTTATGGAACTATTGAGCAAATGAAAGTAATAGAGGTAGAGAACCTGACAAAACGATTCGGCAGTTTTACAGCTGTAGACAACATCTCCTTTTCCGTAGAGAGAGGGGAAATTTTCGGCTTCTTGGGGGCAAACGGAGCTGGGAAAACAACTGCGATGAAGATGCTCTGCGGACTGCTCAGGCCATCGGGAGGGAGAGGAATTGTTTCCGGTTTTGATATAAATAGGGAGAGCGAGAAGATTAAGGCATCCATAGGATATATGAGTCAGAAATTTGCTCTCTATGAAGACCTTAAGGTGTGGGAAAATATCCGCCTATACGCCGGCATATATGGAGTACCTGAAAAAGAGGCAACTGAGAGGTCACATACCCTGCTGGAGGAGCTCGGCCTTGAGAAAGAGAGGAATAGTTTGGTAAAGTCGCTCCCTCTGGGCTGGCGTCAAAAACTGGCCTTCTCTGTCTCCATTTTTCACAAACCGACCATAGTCTTTTTGGATGAGCCCACTGGCGGGGTAGATCCTGTTACCAGGAGGCAGTTCTGGGAGATGATATACAAAGCCGCAGCAAGTGGAATTACGGTTTTTGTAACAACTCACTATATGGATGAGGCAGAATATTGCAACAGAGTCTCAATTATGGTAGATGGAAGGATTGATGCACTCTCCTCCCCTGCCTCTCTTAAAAAAGAGTTTGAGGCTGAGAGTATGGACGAAGTATTCAGAAAACTTGCTAGAAAATCTAAAAACGGAGAGTTATGAGATCATTCAGAATATTTGTTCAGAAGGAGTTTTTCCATATAATGAGAGACAGATGGACTACACTTATCCTGCTTGTCCTCCCCATTCTTATGATTATTCTTTTTGGGTTTGGGATTACAACTGAAATCAGAAACACAAAATTTGCAGTATACGACCCGTCAGGCGACTATACAACACGTGGAATTGTAAACAAACTTGAGAGTAGCGAATACTTTACTCTGGAGAGATATATTGATTCCGAGGATGAAATTGAGAGATTGTTCCGCAGAGGAGAGACGGGATTTGCCATTGTTTTTGGAGATAATAGAATTCTTCTTATCGCAGATGGGACAGACCCAAACACAGCTTCTGTACTGACAAATTATGCGACAGCGCTTATTAATTCTTATTTGCAGGAGAGTGCTGTGAGGCAGGTGGGCGGCGGCGCGGCGACTGATGTCGCCGGCGATCCGCCGGTTGCTTCCGCAACCGCCGCTGCCCACCGCACAATCACCCCCGAGATTCGCCTGCTCTACAACCCCTCGCTAAAAAGCGCCTACAACATAGTCCCAGGCATAATGGGAATGATACTAATGCTAATCTGTGCAATGATGACATCGGTATCCATAGCCAGAGAAAAAGAGCTGGGAACAATGGAAGTTCTGCTGGTATCGCCAATGAAACCATTCCTCATAATATTAAGCAAAATTGTCCCATACTTCACAATATCAGTAATCAACTACATAACAATACTACTACTATCTGTTTTTGTACTAAAAGTACCCATTGCCGGAAGCCTTATTTTGCTATCCGGACTATCTCTCCTATTCATCTTTGTATCACTTCTGCTAGGAATACTTATCTCCTCAGTAGTGGATAAACAGATAACAGCACTACTTATCTCAGGGATGATGCTAATGATGCCGGCAGTCTTCTTATCCGGACTAATGTTCCCAATTGAGAGTATGCCTGAAGTACTGCAGTGGCTCTCACATATACTACCAGTAAAGTGGTTCATAATTGCAGTGAGGAGCGTAATGGTAAAAGGGCTAGGAATCAGCTCAATATTACAAGAGGTCTCCATTCTTATAGGAATGGGAATTATTATACTTATTATAAGCATTAAAAAATTTAAATACAGACTAGAGTAAAGATGCTAAAATACCTGTTAGAGAAAGAGTTCAAACAATTTTTCAGAAACAAAGCTCTGCCAAAAATGGCAGTCATAATGCCCTTTATGGCAATACTAATCTTTCCTCTGGTTGCAAACTTTGAGATAAAAAATATCAACCTAGCAATAGTTGATCACGACAAAAGCAGCACCTCAAGGCAACTAATTGAAAAAGTGGCAGCAGGAGGATATTTTACAATCTCAGATGTAGCAGAAAGCTATGCCGAGGCAATGAATGGTATAGAGGTGAATAGATCCGACATCATTCTTGAGATACCGGCCAGGCTTGAAAATGACCTCCAAAGAGAGGGAAAGACAACAGTTCAGATCTCCGCCAACGCCGTAAGCGCAATTAAAGGGGGACTAGGCAGCACATATCTAGCAGGAATAATAGGAGAATACAACATTGAAATAAACGGGAAGATCACCACTGTTATGAATCCCCACTCAATCACCATCACACCCCGATTCTGGTACAACCCCCGCCTCCTCTACACCTACTTTATGGTTCCGGCACTGATGGTAATGGTACTTGCAATGGTATGCGGTTTTCTCCCCGCCCTCAACATTGTAGGGGAGAAGGAGAGCGGCACCATCGAGCAGATAAATGTAACCCCAATATCCAAACTCAATTTTATCCTCTCCAAGCTCCTACCCTACTGGATAATCGGCTTTGTAGTACTAACAATCAGCTTTCTGGCAGCCTGGGTAGCCTACGGACTCACCCCTGTAGGAAGCATTGGCACCATTTACCTCTTCGCCGCCCTCTTTGTACTGGCATTCTCAGGATTTGGACTGGTCATATCCAACTACGCCTCCACCCTTCAACAGGCAATGTTTATGATGTTCTTCTTTGTCCTCACCTTTATCTTTATGAGCGGACTCTACACACCAGTCGCCAATATGCCCCAGTGGGCCCAGAACCTCAGCATCATAAGCCCCCTCAAATACATCATTGTAGTTCTCCGCCAGGTCTATCTCAAAGGGAGCACCTTCACCGAACTCCACACCCCCTTCTGGATGCTCACCTCATTCGCAATATTCTTCAACGGCTGGGCGGTGCTAAGTTACAGGAAGAAGAGCTAAAGACGGGTGGTGCCCACCCCAGGGGAACGACAATCGCCTCAGAGGAAAAGTGTCAAACAGCAGTGAATAAGCGCATTACAAAAAACTTTCAATTCAGTCAATTATTTAATTATCAAATGATTGACACTTTTCCTCTGAGGCGATTCCACTTTAAGTTTCACTTCTCCTGATTTTTCATAGAGAGCCTCCTGCTTAACCTCACTTATAGACTTAACATCTTTTCCGTTAACCTCAAGGATTCGGTCACCTCCCTTTAATCCTGCTTTCTCTGCATTTGAGCCCTGAAAAAGGCCGTTAACCACCCAGCATCCAAGCATTTTGCTGCGATCAGTGAAGGTGAAACCCAATGTGTTAAAATTTGACTCTTTATTGAATGAAGAATTTGGCTTAAGGTAAAGTCTCTTATTCCTTAGGTCAATAATTACATAGAATCTCTCCCACACTTTGTTCCCGATAAGTCCGATATGGCCACTTTTGCCGGACAAAGCACCACCTGAATCTGTACTATATTCCATAATTAAATCATTCATATCAAAAGAGGCAATTGTACTCTTTTTAGCACGAAATTGCCAGCTTGATGATTTTCCTC
>JAQVRQ010000101.1 GCA_028700975.1 Bacteroidales bacterium
TTATGATTGGAATTGGGGTTGCTGAGGGCTCAGGCCTCTTTACAGTACTGGTTCGTCAACTTGTTCTTGGAGCTCCAAAAAGACTTATAACAGCATCAATTATTGTTGCGGGGATTTTTTCTCACCTTGCTTCCGAGGTGGGTTATGTTATTCTTATTCCTTTGGGAGCGATGATTTTCCACGCTTTAGGAAGACACCCTATGGCTGGTTTTGCCGCCGCATTTGCAGGTGTAAGTGCGGGATTTGGCTCAAACTTTTTAATTGGCTCAGTTGACCCAATTTTAGCAGGATTATCCACATCTGCTGCAAATATTATTGATCCGGAAATGAATATTAACCCTATGGTTAACTATTTCTTTATGGTTGCAAGTGCTTTAATGGTAGTATTTGTTGGTACCTGGATTACAGAGAAGATTGTAGAGCCAAGGCTTGGTACTTATCACGGAACAGAAAAGCCTCTTGAGATTGAACAGATAACCTCTCTTGAGAAGAGGGGGTTGAAATGGGCAGGTTGGGGAACATTATTGTTTTTGGCCGCTATGGCTATGACAATTATTCCGGAAGATGGTCTTCTTAGAGACCCCGAGACTGGTGGTGTCCTCAGATCTCCTTTTTTCTCGGGAATTGTTGTGGGTCTGTTGCTTCTCTTTTTTGTTCCCGGAATGATATACGGGATAATTGTAGGATCTATAAAGAGTGATAAAGATGTAGTAAAACATATGACCCATTCAATGAAAGGTCTTGGTGGTTATATTGTGCTTGTCTTTTTTGCAGCCCAATTTATATATTGGTTTAATTATTCAAATCTGGGTCTGGTTGTGGCTATTGATGGGGCCGAGTTCCTTAAAAACATTGGGTTTACCGGTATTCCGCTGATGCTATCATTTGTGCTTCTTGCTGCATTCCTCAATATGTTTATGGGCAGTGCATCTGCGAAATGGGCTATTATGGCTCCTGTATTTATTCCAATGTTTATGCTACTTGGATATCATCCGGGACTAACTCAAGCTGCTTTTAGGATTGGTGACTCTGTCACTAATGTTATTACTCCAATGATGAGCTATTTTGCCCTTATTGTAACCTATGCTCAGAAATATGATGAGAAAAATGGTATTGGTACAATAATATCGCTTATGATTCCTTACACAGTTGTCTTTTTTATCGCCTGGGCTATTTTGCTTACAGCTTGGCTTTTAATTGGAGTTCCTGTTGGGTTTGACGGGCCAGTTCATATGCCTTAAATATAAAAAATATTATAATGAAAAAATTTCTTTCAATTGTTTTGTTTGCTTTGCTCACACTGAGTGTGACAGCTCAAAATACTAAAAAGCCGGTTATTGGAATCTCCTCTACCTGGGGAGGTGGAACATCTACACAGGTTCCTGTTACCTATGTTAACTCTGTTATCAGGGCGGGTGGTGTACCTGTAGTCCTTCCGTTAACAGATGATATTGAGCTGCTCTCTGCTATGCTGGAGAGGGTGGATGCTGTTATTATGACCGGGGGTGAGGATATTGATCCACTTAAGTGGTTTGGTGAAGAGCCTATTCCTGCAATGGGAGAGATAGCTCCAAAAAGGGATGAATTTGATATTATGCTTATTAGACTTGCTGTTGAAAAGGGTCTTCCGCTTCTGGGTATTTGCAGAGGGCATCAGCTTCTTAATGTCGCCTTTGGAGGGACTCTTTATCAGGATCTCCCATCTCAGCTTAAGGGTTACTCAGTTAAGCACAGGCAAAGTACTCCTGGTTGGTATGGTACTCACTCAATAAATATTGAGAAGGGCTCTCTTCTGTTCAAACAGCTGGGTGTTGAGACAATAGCAGTAAATACCTTCCACCATCAGGGAGTAAAGGATCTTGCTCCCGGCTATAAGGCCACTGCCTGGTCAAAAGATGGTGTTGTTGAGGCAATGGAGAAGGTAGGAAGTTCAAAGGTATATGGAGTACAATTCCATCCAGAGGTGTTTACATCAAATGGGTATGATGCATTTGTTGGAATCTTCAGCCATTTGATAAATGAGGCCTCTATTTTCGGAGCTTCGCGTAAGACAAAATAAGTCCCAGAACTATTGAGAGTGAGGCTGCAAAAAGCACTCTGTACTGGTCCGGGAGAAGAAATGTAATCGTGTGGGCAGGCACCCAGAATAATGGGATTGTCTTGCCCACTACGAATTTTATAAACCCGCTCCAGTCAATCTTGGTTACAGCGGAGGAGATAGATCCTCCGTTTTCAATTATATAGTCGGTAATTCTGTGTGAGGCCATAAATACTGCCCCAAATGTATAGTTCATTATGAATGATACATAGAGTGCAAAAAGAAACTTTGAATCTCCGGTCCAGAGAAGTCCCCTCTCTGTTGCACCGCTAACTCCGGCTGTAAATAGGGAGAACATTGCAACAATCATCATCCCAAGCAGACCCCATACCGCCATTTTTGCAAACATCCCATTAACACTCTGCCACTCTCCCTTGACCAGTCTAACAGCAAGGAACTCCCCCATCATTGAGAGGATTGCAAATTTTACAAACCCCATTATGTATGGGTGAGCAGCAGTAACTGTTTCAAAAAGTTCTCGTGTTGAAGGTACGGCAAGAAATGCTGCTATTGCAGCAAGAAGCAGTATCCAAATTGTCCATCCGTATTTAGCCATTTATTTGCAGTTTTATTTGCAAATATAGCCTTTATCTTCTTCTGCTCCTGCGCTCAGGTTTCTGAATTGCCTCAGAAATTGCAAGTTCGTGCTCCAGTATATTGAGTTTTTTGCCAATAAGTTTCTGGATGCTCTTAAGAAGTGTCCTCTCTTTGTTGTCACAAAATGAGAGTGCTATTCCGGACATTCCTGCGCGGCCTGTTCTTCCGATTCTGTGTACATAACTCTCTGGATCTTCAGGAAGATCGTAATTAATTACGTGAGAGAGATTGTCTATGTCAATTCCTCGCGAAGCTATATCGGTTGCAATCAGAACTCTTATCTTCTTGCTTTTGAATTTTTTTAGTGCAATTTGTCTTGCTGTCTGGGATTTGTTTCCGTGAATTGCGTCGCTTCTGATTCCCTCTCTGAGGAGGTTCTTTGCAATTTTATCTGCTCCGTGTTTTGTTCTTGAGAAGATCAATACAGACTCTTTGCTCTGGTCCTTAAGAAGGTCAACCAAAAGAGGCATTTTATGCTCTCTGTCTGCATAGTATAAAAATTGCTCAATTGTATCAACAGTAGAAGCAGCAGGAGTAACTTCAATCCTTACCGGGTCTCTGAGGATACTCTCGGCCAAATGTGCAATTTCATCCGGCATTGTTGCAGAAAATAGAAGTGTTTGTCTCTTTTGAGGAATCTTGGATACAACTCTTCTGATATCGTGGATAAATCCCATATCAAGCATCCTGTCTGCCTCGTCGAGTACGAAAAACTCAACTCTGCGAAGATCTACATAGCCCTGGTCCATTAAGTCCAGAAGCCTTCCAGGAGTTGCAACAAGAATATCAACGCCTCTTCTGAGTGCATCTGTTTGAGATCTTTGTCCAACACCACCGTATATTACAGTATGTCTTAAATCTGTGTATCTTCCGTATGCTGCAAAACTTTCATCAATTTGTACAGCGAGTTCCCTTGTTGGGGTTAATACAAGTGCCTTTACCTCTCTTCTGTTGCCTTTTCTATCGGCCTTGTATATATTTTGAAGAATGGGAATGGAGAATGCAGCCGTCTTGCCGGTGCCTGTCTGTGCGCAACCTAGTACGTCGTGGTTTTTTAATATTACCGGAATTGCCTGTTGCTGAATGGGTGTAGGGGTTGAGTACCCCTCGTGATTAAGAGCTCTCAATAGAGGCTCTATAATTTCAAGATTATCAAATGTCATTAGGGGCGCAAAGGTACTATAAAAATATAAATATGCAACTATTTGATATCTTCCTTAAAAACAGAGATAAAAACTGACGGCTCCTCTCGTTTCTTAATAATGGG